>CAZKIT010000113.1:0-5943 GCA_964552905.1 uncultured Spirochaetaceae bacterium | reverse complement strand
AACCACTTCTACAACCACTTCTACAACCACTTCTACAACCACTTCTACAACCACTATTTCGGATATCAAGAAGCTTAGTGGCGATTACAAGCTTTTCACTCTCAATAAGTACAGCCAGTTCAATGCATCCCAGTTTGACAAGAGTAGTACGCCAAAGGATGCTGTGTATGCAACATCGGCGGTGACTTTCTATGTAATATATCATGCCCTTGTGAGCAAGGCATCAAAGATAGTCATCACTGTTCCCGAGAAGTTCTACAGTACAGATGGAAGTGATTCTCTCCCGGTTCAGTCGGACACGGACAAGATTGAAGCCGGAGGAGCCACGGTTCTTGTGCCCAAGGATAACACTATTGTTACTCTTGATTCCACGCAAGTCTATAACGGCGCAGTGAAGTGCATTCTTGCCCTCGATATTACGAAGGCAAAAAAAGGCGTGACATATTCGGGAACGATAACAATGAAGGTGGATGCTGTATGATGAAGAAGTCTGTTGTCATATTATCATTATTGTTTGTCGTTCTCTCCATCTATGCCGTTGATGCCGATGTGCTCAGTTATAACGGTGCCGGTTCGGAGATTCCTTCGAACAGCCTTCTTGTCAACTTTGAAATTGACAGTGAACAGGCTTTGAGAACTACACAGAAAAAGACAGGAACTCAGACCGAGCTTTTCTGGTTCGGGTTTTATTCGGCGGAAGACGATCTCGCCAACGGAACACTTACATTCAATGAAAATCCCGGAACAATGTCTGAATCGAATGGCGTTACCTCTTTCACATACACGGCAACGGCGACATTTGACTACTATGTATATATACTCAGTAACAATACATATACGTTGAAGCTTTGGTGGACGGACTTGCAAAACAGCGGAAAAACCAAATCTATCTCATATACTGTCAACGATAACAGCGGTACCAGCAGTAATAAATATACATTATGCACGTCGAATCCGACAGCTGGAATCTTCTACAGTAAGAGCGGTCAGCTGTCTGCCAAGACATCGTCGTACACAATATCAGTTAATAATAAAGTGGAGGAATACACAGGTACAATGACCCTGGTGCTGGAGAGTGGATCATGAGAAAGATACATTTCATTCTGATAATTATGCTTCTTGCCGTGATGCCTCTCTTTGCAAACGGAAGTTCTGAAAACAACAAGGGTAGCGGTTCTACTTCGTCCGGTGAAATATTATCGGAAACAAGCGGAACGACAGGAACTCCGAGTACGGTAGATTATACGACAAATGAGTCAAAGGAAATTGATACCCTTCTTAAGGCCGGTAACGTAACGGATACGTTTGTAGGTTTCTCCAGCTCTGCTGAAATTACGCCGATAGCAAGTCTTGAACTCAAGCTTAGTACTACCGCTCCGACTGCTGAGATTGACTCTTTGACTGCTGACGGTGAATTCTATGTATACTGGATTATTAGAAGCAATACATCGACGCTGGATATAACCTTGAGTTGGGATACTTCGGAAGGAGTCGGTATTACAACATACAAGAAGACCGAAAGTGCTGAAACGGAGTTTTCCAACGGAGCTAAGGTCATGGAAGGCATAAAAGATTCTAATACTGCAGGATCACAGCAGTTTCATATCGTAACAGATAACCTTCTTGATAAACTGTACGACCATGACTATACAATCAATTTCACGGTAAAGGTAGGAAGCGCAGGATGAAGAAGATAATTGTATTTTTCCTGATATCACTGACGATGTTTTCCATCTTTGCAATAAGTTCCAATGTTGAAGCGGCGGTTGAGACGAAGAGATTCGAGCCGACGAAAAAAGGTGATAAGGATGCGCATCAGTTCCAAATCACATTCGAAGGAAATAAAGATAGCGTTCTCTATTCTGATATCGGATTCGCGACTGCTCCGACAACGCTGACGTCAGGTTCGGGGCTGAGCAAGAGAGTCATTGAAAACAACGCTGTCACGATGGCTCATAAGAGCAGTTCGACTACTAAGGATTACAACAAGAGTGATACCTACTATTCCTACTATGAGTATGAGGCGACTGTATATGTCTACTGGTACTGTTCATTCAACAGTGCAAAGAAGCTCCAGATGACTGTTGAGCCGGGTACGGGGTGTGCTGTCGGTTTTACTTATATTCCGTACACGTACAGCATCAGTTCAAATACTCTTGATACCACAGGTAAAGCGCAAGAGTCGGTGACTGTGAATGAAAGCACTTCTACCACCGGTCCTGTAAATATTGCAAAATTCCCCGGTGCAATTGCTGTTTATCACGGGAACTCGAAAGTAGATTTCACGGCGAAGGTATCAGCTTATCCGTCTAACGGTGTAATTGCTAAGGTAACGTTAACATTGGTGGCTGGATCATGAAGAAGATTATTGTTTTTGTTCTGCTTGTTCTTATTCTCTTTCCTGTATTCTCCAACACGAACGGAGAGACTTTGAGACTGTCGGCTACCGTGAAGAACGTCGTCTACATCGGAGTTACGACGAAGGCTCTTACTTCATCCATCGTTCCAGATACGACAATCGACAACATAGGATTCGAGTTCAATCCGAATACGGCGAAATGGGAGACTCATGAGGCATATATCTATGTCATATCATTTGTCAAAAATGCTTTGAATGTTACTCTTTCCGCATCAGGAAGTGGACTGAAAAGAAATGATGCTAAAGCTACCAAGGGTCCTGCTACTCTGCTCTATACCGGATCTGTCACGGCAGTGAATAAGGCAGCCAACTCGGCTATGAAAGATATAGAGAGTCTTACTGCTAGCACGAGCGGAGCAACATTGTATGCGGAGAGCAGTAGCGTTACGTTTGACAAGGCAAGAGTATGCTCCTGGAAGCTGAGCATTGTAGTCGACCCGAATAAACTTACGACGGATTCTACTAGCGTTAAGTACATCCCTTCCGGTAACGAATATGTGGAAACGTTTACCCTGAACATTTCTACTGTGAGCTGATTATGAAAAGATTATTTCTGTTATTCATTGTCTTGATATCTGTTATTTCCTCTCTGGCTGCCGTGGATTCTACTACTGACGCGAACTATACTAGGGACTTTTTCCTTCTTCTGAACAAGAACGGAACTGACCAGGTCTGGTTCCAGAAGACGACAGATGGTGGGGCTGATCCTGATTCGAAAATATCAATCAATATATTTCCGCTTATAGATGCATCCTCTGCCAATCCTGTTGCAGAAGATACTGTATACCTTTACTGGATCAAGCAGAGTTCGAATAATGTCAAAATCAAGATTACGTTTGTCGGCAATGAAAGCTGTGATTCCAACAGCAGCACGTTCATGATGTGGAGTGCGTCAACCAAGGATGATGCAAATACGACAGAAAATGAGAGCGAGAAAAAAGGTATCAACTTCGATGTTACGATTACCGATTCCAGCGCCAAGGAGATAGGTTCTTTTACGCGTACTCTTAGTGAAAGAACAACAATGTTACCTGATGACAACAGAAGCTTTACTTTCACTCCCGATGAAAAAGAAACAGATTCAGATGGAAATTCTACAAATAAGTATACTTCTCCTCTCACGATTAAAATGAAGATCAACCCAACTCAATATGATTCTGAAACTGAAAAATATTATTGGGCGACAGTTGACGAGCAGTATGTAGGCTACATCAAGGCTACTATAGAAGACGCTACCTGATTGTTTTTTTCGTGTTATTTCCGGGCTGTTCCTGAGACAGCCCTTTGTTTATCTCAGTCTTATGTCGAGCCGCTTGAGAGAAGCACGCGGAGTCTGTATCTTGAGTTCTGATGACGGAAATGCTGACATTATGCACGAGTAGAGAGAGTAGAACGTGAGGGAGGATGAATCACTCTTGCTTTCGTTTCTGTCCATGTTGTATCCCAGTGCCTTCAGAAGATAGTAGGTGAATGCGCCGTAGTGTGACTGGAACGAACTGTCGCCTTCGCTGAGCGAGTCGCTCGCAGTCTGCTTCCGTCCGGCGGAAGCCATTATCCAGAGGGAGGGGGAGGTGTCAGCTGTCATCATGATTGTGCTCTTCTTTATTCCGCCTATGTAGTCTTCTCCTTCATACTGGTCTTCGTCAGAGGTGAAGGTATCTGTTGTCGTGAGTGTAGTGTCGGAAATGAAATAAGACGAATAGCATGAGTCGAGGAAGAAGATCTTGTTCCCGGAAAGCGAAGAGAACACCTCGATTATCTTTTCCCTGTTTGTCGTCCTGTAGTTCTCCCCGTCCGCGTTCGTGATCAGTGCTCCGCCTTTCTTGTCACCGTGTCCCGAGTATGTGAATATTATTATGTCATCTTCTCCGGTGTGTAGTTCTGATACCGTCTCAAGAACCGTGTCCATCGTCCAGTCGACCTCACTCTCCCCTGTGGAGGGAATATATTCATAGTGATCGAATGATTCATCCGAGGAAGAAGAGAGCAGACTGCAGTTCTTGTCTGCCGCCTTGAATGACGGTGTCTTCTCGGGATTGGAAACGGTCGGTATCGAGATGTATCTCTTTCCGTGCTGACTGACGAATGAGTAGACGTGTGCGTCTCCGAATGTCTCTATCTGGCTGATCAGCGCAGCCTGGTCACTCACCGCCGTCCTGAGTCTGTTTGATGTATTGCTTGAATTATGAAAGTCATCTGCAACCGATACAAGATATATGTCCCTGGTACTGAGGGTGGTATCGGGTGAACACGAAGGAAATAGCAGAAGTATGAGTGAGAGGAGAAGAAGGAGTGTCTTCATATCTCACCTCCTATTCTTACTGCAAGGGAGAGCGAGTATTCGTTTCCTTCAGGTGTGTATGTATAGGAGAGAGGCATTACTATCTGTATGTGCTTCTCCAGTATTAGGTGGGCTGCAATCTCCGCTTCCATGTATCTCATCATAGCATTCTCATCAGTGAAATGTTCATATCCGTAATAGAAGGAAGCGCTTCCTCCCGCCTTCTCCCCCGCGAGGAGGATCTCCAGTCCTATGCCGTTCTTGTAGTGCTCGGGACTCAGCAGCCCCTTGTTCGTCGTCGACTCAGACACGCGTGATATGGAGAGGGGAAGCGAGAGTGTGACGATGTTCACATTGAAGGACAGGAGCGATATGTCCACTCTTGTTCTCATGCTGTTATATTTGAAATCGAGGCTTTCTATTCCCCCGGAGACGGTAAATGACGGAGAATACCCCGCGTTGAGGGGTAGAAGTATAATAAGTGCCAGTATGAGGACGGTTAATCTTTTCATATCTTTATCTCCTAATATCTAAACACTTTTTTCAGGTATTTTGTCAAACTTTTCCGCTCTATCTCTGCAAATTCATTCTTTTATGGTAATTATAAAGGGAAAGTTCCGCTTTGCGGCGATAAATACAGGAAGAGCAAGCCCCCTTCCGCCGCTACGGGAGGAACTGATTTGTCGAAGTAGTTCTGTCCTGTTAGACGAAGTGTCCATTTCTTCACATTCAGATTGCATCCGCGACCCATTTTCGGGCTTATAGCATATTCCTTATATCATCCTGAAATGGATTTTATGGAAAGGTAGTTGTTGTTGCGGTGCAACCAAAAATAGAGATTCCCTTCTTGTCCTGGCGAAACCTATGATATCAGATGAAACGGTCGGGTCGGAAATGGTGCTTTTTTTCGGATGCTGTGCTTTACGATGCGCCGGGGGTATGACATATTATTATCCCGTGGCGAACTCCATACTTCGCTGGTACTTCAAAAACTTCAGAACTCTTTTGAAGTAGCTTTGAAGTTGGCTTCAAAAAGCTTATGAAGTAAACTTCAAGAAAGTTTTGAAGTAGTTTTTGAAGTACTTCAAGAAAGGATGATGTGGAGGTATCTCGAGGACATTGTTGAAACAGATAAGCATGAATCTTTCAAAATGGAAGCTGAGGCCCGTCTGAACCATGATGACATAGTCGGATGGCTCAAGACGATTCCCGGTTTTGCAAATACAAAAGGCGGTACGATGTA
>CAZKIT010000112.1:0-5994 GCA_964552905.1 uncultured Spirochaetaceae bacterium | reverse complement strand
AGGCGAAAATAATGATTTTTTAAGGACTTTTAGCCTTTTTCAGCATAATAAAACAGCTAAAACATTTGATTTTATTGACAAACAGATTACAATAATGTACAGGAGAATAAAGAAATGAAGTTCATAGGAAGAGAGAAGGAAATCAAAATTCTGAATGACGCGTATTCGTCAGGAGAATCCGAATTCATAGCTGTTTACGGGAGAAGAAGAATAGGAAAGACATTTCTGATAAAACATGTACTCGAAGACAGATTCTCTTTCTATTATTCCGGGAAACTCGACCTCAGCAGAGAAATGCAGCTCATAGCATTCAGGGATGCCCTCGATGAGCAGGGAGTTGCAAATCCGCCTCTCTTTTCCAACTGGTTTCAAGCATTCTCACAGCTGAAGAAACTTCTTGAGGGTTCTCCAGAGGATAAAAAAGTCATTTTTCTTGATGAAATTGCATGGATGGACAATACACGATCCGAATTTCTTCCGGCCCTCGAAGGTTTCTGGAACGAATGGGCCTCCGGACGTAATGACATTCTTCTCATCATCTGTGCTTCATCGACGTCCTGGATTATCAAGAAGGTCTTTCACAACAGAGGTGGCCTGTATAACAGAATCACAGGTAAAATCAAACTCGAACAGTTCTCACTGAAGGAATGCGAAGAAATGTCAAAGGAAATGAACCTCGGCTTCACACGCCTTCAGATTCTTTCCGCATACATGATTCTCGGCGGCGTTGCATTCTACTGGTCAAGACTTAAGAAAGGGCTTTCCGTACCACAGAATATCGACAACCTGTTTTTTTCCGGTAACGGAATTCTGAAAGGGGAATTCAAGAGTCTCTACAGTTCCCTTTTCAGTAATCCCGACGGCTACATAAAGATAGTTTCAGCTCTGGGAACAAGAAATATCGGACTGACAAGGACAGAAATAGCAGATGAAACAAAACTGTCCAACAATAACCGACTCGGAGAGATGCTTGAGGAACTGGAGGAATGCGGGATTATCTATAGCTATCTTCCGCTCGGAAAACGGAAAAACGGTACCATATACAAACTGATTGATTCACTCTCACTCTTTCATTTCCAGTTTCTGAAGGACCAGGAAAAACCCAGGAGCTGGATTCATATGATGGATTCACCGAAATATCTCTCGTGGTGCGGAATATCATATGAAAGAGTTGTACTGCTTCACATGGACAACGTCAAAAGAAAACTCGGAATCAGCGGCATGCTTTCCTCTCAGTATTGCTGGTTCTCTGACACAAAGAAACTCAAACCGGGAGAAACAGGAGCACAGATAAATCTTCTGCTTGACAGATCGGACAATATCATAAACATCGTTGAAGTCAAATGGACTCAGGACGGAAGACCTTTCAACATGACGAGGGAAGACGAAGAAAGCCTTATCAACAAGAAAACAGCACTGCAGAGAGAAAAGAATACAAAGAAGGGAATTCATTTCACACTGGTCACAACAGGAGGATTCACACCATCCTGCTATACTGAAATCATCCACTCGGATGTAACACTCGATGATCTTTTCATCTGATGCAGTGTCTGTCTCATTTTGTAGGAGAATACTCTTCCCTTCTTCCCTCTTTTGCGTTAATCTTCTCTCTGTTGATGCGGTGTTAGCACAGTGGTAGTGCACCGGCTTCCCAAGCCGAGTACGAGGGTCCGATTCCCTTACGCCGCTTATCGTATGAGCCTGAAACGGCTCATTTGTTTTGAATGACCGCGTTATACCATAAACTCTTGATAACATGGTATAACATGGTATAATCGTATTATGAAAAGAACAGAATACGATGAGAATCTGTACACACTTGAAAAGGAAAGAGACAGCCTTCCTTCCGGCTCGATATCAACAAAGAGGATAAAAGGAAAGGAATACTACTATCACAGGACCTACGAAGGAAAGAAACTGAAGGAAAAATACATACCAAGAAAGGATGTAGATTCTCTCCGTGCCGGTATTTCAAGGCGACACGCCATTGAAAGGAGAATAGATGAACTGAGGGAAAACGAGAAACCGTACACTCCGCTCACTGAGGTCTTTCTCACCGAAGTCGTAACCGGAGACTACCTGGCATCTCTTGTCGAACCTGTCTCCGGATACAGAAAGAGGTCGATATTCAGAAGTCTCAGTTCATACATTTACTCCGACATCTCCGACAGGGTATTCGTACTCTACGGCCTCCGAAGAAGTGGAAAGACAACTCTGATCAGACAGATGATCCGGGACATGAATGGGGATGAATGGGAAAGAACAGCATATATCCGGATAAGCCCGGGAGACACTCTTTCCTCTCTCTGCCGGGATCTGAAGAGACTTCAGTCTCTGCATTACAGATACATCTTCATTGACGAAGTGACTCTTCTGAAAGATTTCATTGAAGGTGCGGCAGTTCTCTCCGACATCTATGCATCATCAGGGATGAAGATAGTTCTCTCGGGAACGGATTCCCTCGGTTTCATTCTGAGCGAGGATGAGGAGCTCTACGACAGAACGGTAACCCTGCATACGACTTTCATTCCCTACAGGGAATTCGAGGAAGTCCTCGGCATCAGAGGAGTTGATGAATACATCCGCTACGGAGGAACGATGTGCCGGAGCGGAAAAGACTACAACGGAAGGAATCTGCCGTTCGGAAGCAGGGAATCCACAGACGAGTACATCAATTCGTCAATAGCCGTCAACATACAGCATTCCCTGACGTACTATAAGGACGGCGGGCACTTCAGGTCGCTGTACAATCTCTACAGTGAAGGAGAACTGACATCTGCCGTCAACAGGGTGATTGAAGATATCAACCACCGCTTCACGGCAGAAGTTCTGACCAGGGATTTCAGAAGCGGGGATCTTGCCATCTCAAGAAGAAATCTCCGGAAAGACAGAAATGCACCTCCTGTCATGGACTCAGTGGACATTTCCGCCGTCACGGAAAAGCTCAGGAATCTTCTCGATATCAGAAACAGAGACGAACAGAAAGTAAAGGTGGATGATGTGATAGCCTCCGAAATCAGTGAATACCTCACTCTTCTTGACCTTATCCATTATGTGGATGTCGTCTCCGTCGGAGAAAAGAGAAGGAAGGACAGAAGAGTTCTCATCTCACAGCCGGGTCTCCGATATGCCCAGGCTGAAGCTCTCATACAGAGTCTTCTCGAAGATCCGGCCTTCGAGCAGCTCTCGTGGGACGAAAGGAGCTACATCACAGTCCGTATTTCAAATGAAATCATGGGCAGGATGCTTGAAGATATCGTCCTTCTGGAGACCAAGCTTGCATATACCGACAAGGAAGTCTTCGTCCTGAAGTTTCCTGTAGGAGAATTCGACATGGTGGTGTTCGACAGGGTAAACGGAGGCGCTGACATCTATGAGATAAAACACAGCACGGAAAAGAATCCGGCCCAGTCCAGGCACCTCATTGATGAGGAGAAGATCCGGATTACCGAGCATTACTATGGAAGAATCGGAAGCAGAACTGTACTTTACAGGGGAGAAACGGAGAATCGAGACGACGTAAGCTACATCAATGTTGAAGAATATCTTAGGAGCCTTCCGGAAGTACAGAGCGTTACGTATCTGTGATAAAAGACTGGGAAGAGCTGACTTTTCTCTGGAACGAATGCATCCGGAACAAAGTAAGCACTGTGGTAGTGCACCGGCTTCCCAAGCCGAGTACGAGGGTCCGATTCCCTTACGCCGCTTCTTTTTTGTCCTCAAAGAGGTCTCCGCAAGGCGAGCCTTCAATCATTGACGAAGAGCAATTCTCTATTTATTATTTGAAATAGTTTTAATTTCAACGCACAGGAAAAAGTGCAAAGGCAGATTTTAATTTAATGGACGACGGCCATAGTAGCCACTACTCTACAAACAACACGGATTCGGATGAGGTTCCTCCTCTCGCCAACGACAGAAATGAAGGAGGAAGACGATGAGCGTTCAGGCTACTCTCATACTCCAGGTTCTCCTCATATTCGTCAATGCGGTATTCGCAGGTACGGAACTCGCAGTAATATCATTAAACGCAATACAGCTCAAGAAAGAAGCTGATGAAGGTGACAAGAAGGCTGCAAAGCTTTTGAAGATGGTTGAAAACCAGTCAAGTTTTCTCTCGACAATCCAGATCAGCATCACGCTCGCAGGATTTTTAGGTGCGGCATTCTCGGCTGACGTGCTCTCGGAGCACCTCGTAAGCTGGCTCAAGAGTCTCGGATGCCCGGGCTCCACGGCGCTTCTTAATTCTCTTGCTGTCATTTTCATCACCATAATCATTTCATTCTTCACCCTCATTTTCGGAGAACTTGTCCCGAAGAGGATAGCGCAGCAGAAGGCCGAAAGCTGGTCAAGAGCCGTTGTCGGCGTCGTGAGTGCTCTCCAGACTCTCTTCAAGCCTGTGGTGAAACTTCTCTCCTTCTGCACGAACCTCGTACTGAAGATATGCCGTCTCAAGACAGACGGAGCCGAGGACGAAGTCACCGAGGAGGATATACGTCTCATGGTCGATGCATCCGGTGAATCGGGATCGATTGAAGAGGACGAGAAAGAGTGGATTCAGAACGTATTCGAATTCAACGATACACCGGTAGACGAGATAATGACCCGTGACCAGGACGCTGTCTGGATTCAGGAGGACGCATCGGACGAGGAAGTCATCGCCCTCATCAGGGACTCGGGCTACTCCCGTTTCCCCGTCTACGGCGAGGACCACGACGACGTGAAGGGTATACTCATTGCCAGGGAATTCCTTCTCAACATGAGCAGTCCTGACCGTAAGCCCCTCCAGGAGCTTATAAGAGCGCCATATCTTGTTCCGGATTCAATCCACGCAGACAAGCTCTTTGCCGACATGCAGGCGAAGAAGGTGCACCTTGCAATAGTCATCGACGAATACGGCTCGAGTGCCGGCATAATAACGATGGAAGACCTCATCGAGGAAATCGTGGGCAACATCTACGACGAGTTCGACGATGTCGAGGAAGAGGAGATCACGAAGCTTGATGACGGAAAATGGAGCATCAGCGGAGACTCCCTCATCGAGGATGTCAACGAGGAAACAGATCTCGATATCCCGACAAGCGAGGACTACGACACTGTCGGAGGCTTCGTCATGTCCAATCTCTCAACCATTCCCGAAGACGGAAAGGAGTTCGATATCACAGCGGGAGACCTGAACGTGCATGTACTCAAGGTCGAAGACAAGAGAATACAGCGGGTAATCATCGAAAAGACGGCTACTCAACCATCTGAAGAACAAGACCACGAATAAGGAACCGTATCGTGCTCTCCTTCTCCTCATACGTACCGCTTGTCAGGAAGAGGGAGAGGACGGCCCTGTAGGCCTTCATGAATGTCTGTATGTCATTCTCGTCATCAATTGAAAAATAGGAAAAGAGAGAGGTGAGCGTCTTTTCCGCGTCGCTCATGACAATGGAGAACTTCTTCTCCCCCACCTTTCTCTCTATAAGCTCCGCGTTCTCCCTGTCAAGGAAACGGAATATGCCCTCCCTGTAGAAAAGGAGGGCAGTCTTCGAAAAGACCTCGGTGAGCGATGTCACGATATGGTTCTCGTCAAGGTTCTGGAGCATCTCGAGGTATGTTCCCTCGAGTGAAAGGATGAAGGAATCAAGAAGAGCGAGAAACAGTTCCTCCTTCGAACTGTAGAAGAGATAGAAACTCCCTTTCGCTATGTGCGCCCTTTTCACGATTTCATCAACCGTCGTACGTCTGACTCCGTAAAGCGAGAGACATTCTCCCGCTGTTTCCAGAAGTCTCTTTTCTATATGTTCACGCTCCTCCGGAGAGTACATTTTAGGCATTGTGACTATATTCCTCTTTTTAGACAGTTTAAATTAAGAAAACGCATTTTTCAAGAATGGAATTTCAAGATAAAAAAGAGAAAAGCTTTGTTTTTCATCTTTAAAAAGAGGAAAATATACTCATCACCAGAAAGGAGAAACAAATGGCTGCAGTAAGTTTACAGAACATTTGCAA
>CAZKIT010000111.1:0-6090 GCA_964552905.1 uncultured Spirochaetaceae bacterium | reverse complement strand
AGTAGAACTCGGGGCCCTTCGTCGTTCCGAGCATGTTTACGCCGTAGCTTTCAAGCGCGGCTCTCCAGTCGGGAGACGAGGAAGAGTCGAAGAGGTATGCTCTCTCTCCGAGCTGCTCTATTATGTGTTCCTTTATTCCCGGAAGGGAGAAGAGGGAGGAGAAGCGCTCCTCGGTGATGACGACCGTTCCCCTTATGACCCTTACCTGGTTGTACTCCCTTTCCCAGCTCTTTATCTGCTCGGCTATGGTTTCATTCACTCCGTAAGATGAGTACTCGTGGAGTATCTTGATGATGTCGTCGGAAGTGAGGGTGCAGTCGAGCGCCTTCTTCACCGAGTCCTTCGATATGAGCCACTGTGTCGTGTTGGCGTCGGCTGTCACGGGCTCCGCGATGAGATAGATGTCCCTGTCCCTGCCGCCGTTGTATGTGACCGTATAGTCGGATGAGAGCGTATAGACTATATCCTCTCCGTTCTCGTCTGTCTCGTCGAGGGAACGCGAGTAGATGAGGCCGTCCTCATCTTCGTAGATGAGCCCTATCTGTGAAAGGAGTTCCATGTCTATGTCGATTCCGCTCCAGGCTCTGATTGCCGTCTTCACTTTATCGAGTTTGTCTTTTCCGAGTCCCCTGATGCATTCGACGAGCGACAGTGCACGGCTGGCGTCCTCGGTATTGTTCTCGTTGATGGCGGCGAGGATGTAGCTCATCCTGTCGTGAAGAGAAAGCGACATGAAGGCCTCGGCTCTATCCCTGTCGACAAGTCCGTCCTTCGTGAAGAGGTTCCGGCTGTACATCGCCTTTCCGACAAGGTATGCCATACGCGATATCTTCTTACGGTCGATTGTCGGGAAGAGGCTGACGAATCCGTCCTTACGGAAGAAGGGCGAATCGAAGAAGGGGGAGGGAAGGGACGAGGAGAGAGAAAGAAGGAACGAGAAGAGCATCCTGGGATACGGAAGCCTACGACCCTCCCCATTACCGAAGAAGGGGTATGCCGAAAGCACCTTCCATCCCGCCGGTGTGATTTCCTTTTCGTCCGTGATGAGCCCGAGCTCCCTGAGAAGCTCCACGTCCGTGCTTTCCCCGAGGTGAGTCAGCAGCAGTTCTTCCGTTACATCAGGTCCCAAGAGGGACAGCTCTCTTTCTCCCAGTTTTCTCATACTCTCTCTATTGTATAACTGTATCCCTGTTCTGACAGGAATTTCTGTCTGTTCGCGTTCATTTCCTCTTCGAGGGTGAACTCACTCACAAGCGTATAGAAGTGTGAGTCCTTCTCCTTCGGCCTCAGGATTCTCCCCAGCCTCTGGGCCTCCTCCTGCCTCGAGCCGAATGTACCGGAGATCTGGATGGCTACCGTCGCATCCGGAAGGTCGATGGCGTAGTTCGCCACTTTCGATACTATGAGTACCTTCACGTCTCCCCGGCGGAAGGCGTCGTAGAGCTCGTCTCTCTTCCTGTTTCCGGTGGAGCCCGTGATGAGAGGGTAGCCGAACTTCTTTCTGAAATACTCGAGCTGCTCGAGGTACTGTCCGATTATGAGTATCTGCTCACCCTCGTGCTTCTTCAGGATTTCTTCGGTCACAGCTATCTTGCGGCTGTTCATCGCGGCTATGCGGTACTTGCTCTGCTTTGAAGCAAGGGCGTAGACGAGTTCGTCGTTCTTCTCGAGGGGAATCTTCACTTCGTGACAGTAGGCCTTCGCGATAAAGCCCCTCGTTTCGAGTTCTATCCACGGTATGTCGATGCGTTTCGGCCCGACGAGCGTGAAGACCTCGTCCTCCCGTCCGTCCTCCCTGACGAGAGTTGCGGTGAGACCGAGTCTGTACATCGACTGTATCTCGGCGGTTATGGCAAAGACGGGGGCGGGGAGCATATGTACTTCGTCATAGATGACAAGGCCCCATTCATTGTGACGGAAAAGGGAGAAGTTCGGGTATTCCTTTGTCTCGTTTCCCTTCCCGTCCGTCTTCGTCACCGAGTAGATAAGTACCTGGTAGGTACATATCGTGACGTCCTTTATCTCTTTGGTCTGACCTGTGTATTCTCCGATCTGTTCCGCCCTGAGTGTGGTCTTGTCGAGAAGCTCTCTTATCCACTGGTGGACTGCCGTGACGTTTGGGCAGAGTATGAGCGTTTTGGTCTGGAGTTTCTCCATGACTGCCATTCCGACGACCGTCTTCCCGCTTCCGCAGGGAAGCACGACAGTGCCGTAGCCGCCGGCACTGAGGAATTGCGATGCCGCATCCGTCTGATAGCTTCTGAGCTTAAGTGTATCCCTGAGCGAGAGTTCGAGCGGAGCGCCCTTTTTAAGGGGAATGGTGTCGACGACAGGGTAGCCGCGCTTTATGAGCTCGGCCTTTATCTTTCCCCTGTACATGCTGTCGATGAGATATGACTGTTCTTCATCGCATGGCTTGAGATATTTCTTCAGTCCCGTTTCCTGCCCCAGCTGCAGGAATAATAGTCCGCTCCTCACATGGAGAAGGTACTCGTCGTCGCTGTAGGAGGTGAGTGTTATGCTGCCGTAGCGGGAGACTGTATCTGAAATGAAGAAGAGAACACGGTTATCGAGTTCGTAGCGTGACCATTTTCTCAGCTTCTCGATTATGGTCTTCTCTGTTTCCCCGAGAGAGACCGCATTCCAGACGGAAAGCTGTGTAAGCTCATAGGTATGGATGTGTTCCGGACTCTTCAGGAGCGACGAGAACGAGATTATGTCCTTCCTGCACTCTGGAGCAAGCGGGGAGTGCACGTCAAGAAGCATTGTCCTGTCGCTCTGTACCATTAACGGCTTAGTCACGTTTTCCATATCTGTATGCCCTGTAAAGAAGTAATGAATCCAGAATGACGGCGGCCGCCATAGATTCAACAACAACGGCAGCCCTGGGTCCTATGCACGGATCGTGGCGTCCGGTGATGCTCAGAGTCGTGTTTTCGAAGCCGTCCGTAATTGTATTCTGTTCCTTTCTGATGGACGGGGTCGGCTTGAAGTAGACCTTCATCGTTATCTCGGCTCCTGTCGATATTCCACCGAGAATCCCTCCGGCATTGTTGGAGCCGAATGAAAGTGTATTCTCTTCATTGACGGAGAATGGATCGTTGTTCTCACTTCCCCTGAGGCGCGAGGAAGCGCAACCGGAACCGATTTCGAATCCCTTGACGGCGCCGATGGAGAACATGGCCGAGGCCAGGAGTGCGTCAAGCTTCTCGAAAGCCGGCTCTCCCAGTCCTGCGGGAGCACCCTTTATGCGGCACTCGACGACGGCACCGACGCTGTCTCCGTCCTCTGCCGCATTCTCGATTTCCCGTATCATCAGATCCTTTTCCTCGCCGCAGACGGGAGTGTAGAGGGGAGACGAAAACGGGGGATTCCAATCGTATCGTGCCGGATTGACTCTTCCCACCCCGACTATTCCCGCGTCGACGGAGATTCCTTCCTTTTCAAGCGCCATCTTCGAAAAAGCGCCTGCTATCACCCTGGCAGCTGTTTCCCTGCCGCTGGATCTTCCGCCTCCGCGGTGGTCCCTTATTCCGTATTTTTCAAAGTATGTGTAGTCGGCATGTCCCGGTCTGAATACGTGTTCGAGGGAGGAGTAGTCCCGGCTTTTCTGGTTTTCGTTATAGATGACGACGCCGATTGGAGCTCCCGTCGTGCATCCTTCATATACTCCGCTGAGGATATGGCAGCAGTCCTTCTCCTTCCGCGGTGTCGTGAGAGAGCTCTGTCCGGGGCTTCTTCTTCTGAGCATTGAGGAGAGAATCTCCCCGTCGACCCTTATACCGGAGGGAAAGCCGTCGAGCACGACTCCCAGCGCTTCGCCGTGGGATTCCCCGAAGGACGTGAATGTGAAGATGCGGCCGGATGTATTACCACTCATATCCTTCTTCCCTGAGACGGTCGATTATCTTGAGTGCGGTCTCCCTCTTGTCGGAGTATTCTCCGAGGGTAATCGTCATGTCCGCCGCTTCTGAGTAGATGCCGTCCCGTCTTGTGTAGAGCTCGTGGAAGGAACCTTCTATGTCATTTTCGTCGAGGAACGGGGGAATGCCGCCTCGGAGAATCTTCTTCAGAAGAACATCCTCGGGTCTTTTGATGTAGATGACGAAGCCGTTCTCCTTCACCATTTCAAGAAGGGGAGCGTTGTCTGATGCACCGCCTCCGAGCGAGAGCACGAACGTCCTTTTCTCCTTCTCGAAGAGAGAAGTGCATACCTTCACTTCCTCCTCCATGAAGGCTTCCCTGCCGTGATTCTTGTAGTAGTCGCGTACGCTTTCCTCCTTCGTGTCCTCCAGAATTAGATCATCCGAATCGTAGATGGGGAGTGAAAGGAACGTGGAGACGAGACGAGCCTGTGTCGTCTTACCCGAATGCTTGATACCCGTGAAGATAAGATTCTTTTTCATAAGAGAGTATTATACATCATCAGAGGGGAATGCGACAGTGCGAATTGAAGAAATTGAAAACGGCGTAGGAGAAACGCACCTAATAATCCTTGACAGATGCCGAAAGGTATGAATCAGACCGGGCATGTCCGTTTTATAGCTGAAAACCATGCTGTGAGGCACGAAAATCATCTTATGGGACATTTCTGCTGGAGAGGAGGCAATGCCGATGCTCCCTTTCGTGAGGGAGGTGGCGTAACGGCATCTGAAGTTCGTAAGCGGTAATCAGCCCTTGTTTTCCTTAGGAACGAGTGTCAGAGCAGGGGAGAGCTCGTCGGCATGCCTGTGGAGACATCCGTCACTGGAGCTTCTGCTCTAAACGGGAGTCTGTGAAGCATCGAAAGATTCCTCGCTCCTCTGGCGCGAGGTAGTTCACTGGAAAAGAGCGGTCATGAGAGTTGAAATAGTCTCTTGAGAACTCTTCTGCCGGTCCTTCGGCATCGAATTGAAATTCTTCAAGCAGCGATTTGTCCAGCAACTACTGTTCCTCTTTCGTCTTGCTTTTCCTTCTTTCAGCCATTTCCTTCTTGAATTCGATGAGGGAAGTAATTTCCCTCTGATCTTCTTCCGAAAGGCTTTCGAAACTTCTTGCGATGAATCTAACCGGAGAGTTGTCCTTTTCTATGCCGAGGACGTAGTCTGCGGATATGCCGTAGATGTCGCAGAGGACGGCAAGCTCTTCTGATGTCACTCTCCTTGTTCCGTTTTCCATCTGGACAACAGCCGTCCGCGGGATATTGAGCTCCCGTGCAACATATTCCTGCGTTATCCCTATGCGGAGCCTGGTGTTTCTAAGTCTTTCATGTATTTTCATGGAGCCCCTCCTGTGTACGGCAGCAATAAGGTAGCACTATATGTTCAGATAATCAACCTATAATGTCTGAAAATCGAACATTCCATATGAATGGATGAGACCTCTCTGATGTTGAGAAAAGCTTTCCGGAAGATGCTCATTCGCTGAAGAGATCCTTCATCTTCTTCTTCGAGAGGTGGAAGTAGATGAATGTACCCACGGCTGTGGAGAGAACGGAACCTGCAGTTGCTGCAAGTCCCACCTCGAAGAGGCTCTGAGGGAAGGTGAGGGAGGCGATGTAGGCGAGAGGTATGCGGATGAAGACCATGGCGGCTACGGTGGTCTCCGTTGCGAGCTTCTTCGCCCCTGCGGCGAGAAGGTAGCCCGTGTATACGTAGTGGATACCTCCGAATAGCACTTCGAGTATGTATCCCCAGAGGTAGCTTCTTCCTTCCTCGATTACGATGTTGTCTCTCGTGAAGAGAGATATCACGGCCTTTGCATTTCCGCCGACGATGAGGACACAGAGGATTCCGTAGAGTGTCACCATACCCAGTATCATTCCGTTGACATCCCTCGCTTTCCTTATGTCCTTTCTCTCCCCGATGAAATACGGGGCACAGAGCGTTGCCGAGGTCATGTGACATGTCAGCGGGAACGTCAGTAGCAGCGTCATTACCTTCTCCACGATTCCCGCTGCCGCAGCGGCAGTGAGGCCGCGGGAATTGATGATTGCCGTGATGAAGAGCATGGAGAAGTGGATGATGACGTTCTCTCCCGATTCGGGACCTGTGGAGGAGAGAATCTCCTTCACATAGCCGTAGTTGAACCTGATGTTTCTCCATCTGAGCT
>CAZKIT010000110.1:0-6115 GCA_964552905.1 uncultured Spirochaetaceae bacterium | reverse complement strand
GAGTCCCTGGAACTACCCTGTTCTTCTGACCCTGGAGCCTCTTGCAGATGCCGTTTCAGCCGGAAACACGGCGATAATAAAACCGTCGGCATACTCACCTTCAACATCTCATGTCCTGAAGAAGCTCATTGAAGAAACATTCTCCCCCGGTCTCGTCACCGTAATCGAAGGAGGAAGAGATGAAAACGCATCGCTGCTCGACCTTGACTTCGACTACATCTTCTTCACGGGAAGCAAGAGTGTCGGCAAGCTTGTAATGGCAAAGGCAGCAGAACATCTGACTCCGGTGACTCTGGAGCTCGGAGGAAAGAGTCCCTGCATAATCACGAAGAACGCAGACCTTCCCCTCAGTGCCAGGCGCACGGCATTCGGGAAGCTCATCAACTGCGGTCAGACATGCGTTGCTCCCGACTACATTCTTGTCGAAAGGAGCGTCCAGCATCAGTTCGAGTCGCTTCTGAGAGGGGAAATCTTGAAGATGGTGGGCCCCACTCCCCTCGACAACCCCGAATACGGAAAAATCATCAACATCAAGCACTTCTCCAGAATCATCAAGCTTCTCGATGAGAAGAAGACGGTTCTCGGCGGGAAATATGATTCTTCCACGCTCAAGATAGAACCCACAATACTCACTGCTGTCACAATGGATGACGCCGTGATGCAGGAGGAGATCTTCGGCCCGATATTCCCCATCATCCCGTACGACAGCATCGACGAATGCATTGACTACATAAATTCCAATGATCATCCTCTCGCCCTTTACATCTTCACGTCAGACAGAAATGAGGCGAAGAATGTAATGACTCACACACTTTTCGGCGGCGGATGCATAAACGACACGCTCATTCACCTCGCAACGAGTGAAATGCCGTTCGGAGGTGTCAGACAGAGCGGCATGGGAGGCTACCACGGAAGAAGCGGATTCGACAGCTTCTCGCACTATACATCCATCGTCGACAAGAAGACATGGATAGATCTTCCGATGCGCTACAGGCCCTACACGGAAAGAAACAGAAGACTTATCAATTTCTTTCTGAAGTGACTAGACACATTCTCCCGATTGGTTTATAGTTCATGGAAGATTGGGCGGTTAACTCAGCGGGAGAGTGCCACCTTGACGTGGTGGAAGTCAGAGGTTCAAACCCTCTACCGCCCATACCCGAAGGACTCACATGATGAGTCCTCTTTTTTTGCCCCGATTCTTCTCAAGTCACTTCAAATGGGATATAAAGATGGCATGAAAATACTCATCGCATCGGATATCCACGGCTCCGAATACAGGGCACGGCAGATATATGACATATGGAAAAGCGGAAACTTCGACAGGGTGTTTCTCCTCGGGGATCTTTTATATCACGGACCGAGGAACGACCTTCCCGAGCACTACAGGCCTAAGGGAGTAATTCCACTGCTCTCGGAGATGAAGGACAGCATCACTGCTGTCAGGGGCAACTGCGATGCAGAAGTCGACCAGATGGTGCTTCCGTTTCCGATCATGGATGATTCGAAGACAGTCACCGTCGACGGACGAAAGATATTCCTGATGCACGGTCATCATGACCTCGACTACGGCAGCGCAGATGTCGTCATGAGCGGACACACGCATGTTCCGGTACTCGAAAAGAGAAACGGAGTCGTATTCCTCAATCCCGGGTCGACTACGATTCCGAAGAACTCAAGCGAGCCCAGCTACGCCGTATGGAATGACGGAAGAATCGGGATAATATCCCTAGACGACGGGCACATAATCAAGACATGGGAAGGATAAGGTAACGGTTACCTTGCCGTTCTCCTCGTCCTCCGTGATGTCGACACTGCCGTTATGGAGTTCCATTATCTGATAGACGATACTGAGTCCCAGGCCAGAGCCTCCGCAGCCGGTACGGGACTGGTCTCCCCTGCTCCACGGTTCGAAGAACTGCGGAAGAGGCTTCGGGAGAGAGCCGTCATTCGTTATTCTGACAATGAGGTTGTTTCCTTCCTCCGTCGTGGTGATTGACGGGGGATTGGCGCTCGTACGGTACTGGAATGCGTTGTGGAGAATCTCCTCCAGCGCCCGCGTCAGAAGGCCGTCATCGGCATAGACAATCGTACTGGCAGAAAAATCGCATCTGACAGAAGGATTCTCAAGTCTCAGGCACGCAGTGTCGATTTCATCCTCAAGCACCAGTTCACTCTTCTCGCATTTAGCATCCGGAGAGAGAAGATACGAGTAGTACGATACGCTCGCTATTCTCTCCTTCAACGTGTCGTTCTCCTTCTTTAGAGTCCTGATTGTCTCGTCATTAAGAGGGAAAAGTCCGTCCGAAACCCCTTCAAGGATCATGTTCATGCTTGTAACAGGGGTATTGAGATCATGCGAGATGTTTCTGATCCATTCCTTACGGGAAGCCGAGTGACGTCTCAGGTCCTTGCCGAGAGCCTCGATTGAAGAACCTATCTGATTGTATTCAATGACCTTCGAATCAGGCACTGTGATATCAAAATGACCGGAGGAGAGAAGCTGGAGCGCCTTCTCTATATTCTTCACGTTTCTCTCTGTTCTCTTCGAGACGACATATGCAAGCACGAATCCCACGACAAGAATGAGAGGAATGGTTATCATCAGAACCTTGTAGACTTCCTGGAGAATGAACTTGGTAGGAGTATAGTAGTCGACGGAATAGACAAGGACGTCGAGATATGCCGCAAGCGTTCCGTTGATATAGACAGAAATCGTCCCCGCGATATCCGATTTCTGGATTGACGAGGGATAGGAAACGTAGACACGT
The DNA here is from genome assembly GCA_964552905.1 of uncultured Spirochaetaceae bacterium. Taxonomy (GTDB): domain Bacteria; phylum Spirochaetota; class Spirochaetia; order Sphaerochaetales; family Sphaerochaetaceae; genus Ornithospirochaeta. The sequence goes on along the minus strand of CAZKIT010000110.1, from coordinate 3,344 downwards.
CCGGAATCATTCGTCTTATGGAACGATACGCTCTCGATGTTGGTGCTGAAAAGAGATGACATGGTCACATCGAGCTCGTATTCGGGAGCGGGGAGTTCATAGAGGGTGGTCTTCTTGAGGTTCCTGCTGGTAGCTGTCGTCGTTGCATCCTCGATATACGTGAAAGTGCCGTCACCTGACGAGACAAGCTGCGGGATGATGGAGCCGTCTCCACTCTGCCCGAATGTCAGCATCTGCCCGCCACCGGTACTTCTGAGTATGAAACCGCTTATTCTCTCCGAAGCATTGGAGAACACATAGTCATAGATGCTGGAGGTATTCGATACGTCGGCCTTCGACAGAGTCTTCTCCACATCGGATGCAAACTCCTCGAAAACCTGGTCCGACCAGGAATATATGACCCGCTTCGAGAACACGGTTATGCAGACAAGCTGCAGTAATGATATCGCAATCAGGATAAGAACGATTGCAAAAAGAAGGCGAACGAACTGTCTGTGCATCAGGCCTTCTTACCGGAGAACCTGTAGCCGTAACCGCGTACTGTATCAATCCAGTTGCCGGGGCGCAGCTTGGTCCTTATATTCTTGATATGTGTATCGACGACACGTTCATAGCTCTCGAAAGAGTAGTCGAAGCATTCCTCGAGAATCTGGGCACGGGTTATGAGGTTCGGTTCGTTCGAAACGAGATAGAGCACGATTCTCCATTCCGCCGCAGTAAGGTTGATCGGAACGTCATTGACTCTTATCTCATGAATATCCTCATCAATGTAGAGGCTGTTGTCTCCGTCAAGGTACGTATATTTGTTCTTCGATACTCCTGCCCCTTCGTCGACTCTTCTGAAGAGCGCCTGGATGCGGAGCACAAGTTCCTTCGGGCTGAAGGGCTTCGTGATGTAGTCGTCGGCACCGAGTTCGAAGCCCAGGATTCTGTCGCTCTCGTCGACACGTGCGGTGAGGAAGATGACGGGAAGCCGGTCATTCTTCTCCTTTATCTCCTTGACGAATGCAAAACCGTCTCCGTCAGGGAGCATGACATCCTGTATGAGCATGTCGGGAATCTTCCTGGAGAATGCCTCCCTGGCATCCTGGAGATTCTTGAAGCCTTCCGCTTCATAACCCGACAGGGACAGGTACTGGACAACACCGTTTCTTATTACTTCATGGTCTTCAACTACATAGATAAGTTTCATGAGTCTATTCTCACGGTGAAAAATCCAAGTTGCAAGTTTTTGTCACCGAAATATACAAAAACTACAATTTGAGGGAGAAAATATGAAGAGAAGGAGACGCACTTTCCCTTCTGTGGGATGAAGATGATTCCCTCTTCGGCTATAATCCTGTCATAACGGAGCTGAATCATGGTAGACAGAATGCTTATCAGAGGGGCGAAGGTACATAACCTCAAGAACATAGATGCAGATATTCCCCTCGGAAAAACAGTTGCGATAGCAGGGGTATCTGGATCCGGGAAGTCGTCGCTGGCACTGGGTGTGCTCTATGCCGAGGGTTCGAGGCGCTATCTCGAATCACTTTCGACATATACAAGGCGCCGTATGACACAGGCGTCGAAGGCCTCTGTCGACGAAGTTCTCTACGTGCCTGCCGCACTGGCACTGCGACAGCGTCCCGGAATACCAGGAATAAGAAGCACGTTCGGGACGGGAACGGAACTTCTCAACTCCCTCCGTCTCATGTACTCGAGGCTCGCATCTCACCGCTGCGGCAGCTGCGGCTGCTATCTTGAACCTTCGCTGAAGGTAGCAGCGGAAAAGGATCTTGTCTGCCCCGGATGCGGAGCCGTTCTGACACCGCCCTCGGCCGAGGACCTCTCATTCAACAGCGGCGGAGCCTGCAGAAAATGCGGCGGGACCGGAGTCGTCCGCACTGTGGACCTCTCCACACTCGTTCCCGACGATTCCCTCACCATCGACGAAGGAGCCGTCGCTCCCTGGAACAGCCTGATGTGGTCGCTCATGACAGACGTATGCCGTGCGATGGGAGTCAGAACCGATGTACCCTTCAGAGACCTCACTGCGGACGAGAAGGAGATAGTCTATCACGGTCCGGCAGAGAAGAAGCACATCTTCTACAGACCGAAGAACGGAAGCGAAGCGGGAGAGCTGGATTTCACATACTTCAACGCCGTCTACACTGTCGAGAACGCACTCAGCAAGGTCAAGGACGAAAAGGGCATGAAACGTGTCGAGAAGTTTCTGAAGGAGGATGTCTGCCCCGACTGCGGGGGAACAAGACTCAGCCGGGAAGCAAGAGCTCCCCTCCTCAGGGGAATATCTCTCGACAGGGCGACAGCAATGACGCTCTCCTCTCTTGTCGAATGGGTGAAGGGAGTACCGGAAAGCCTCCCCGAAGAAATGAGACCTATGGCAAAAAGCATCACGGACTCGTTTCTCTCGACGGCGGCAAGGCTGATGGACCTGGGACTGGGATACCTCACACTTGACCGCGCAGCCTCGACCCTCTCCACCGGAGAGAGACAGCGCATGCAATTGGCCCGTGCCGTCCGTAACCGTACAACCGGTGTTCTCTACGTCCTCGACGAACCGTCAATCGGACTCCATCCGTCGAACATTACCGGGCTCGACGGCGTAATCGACGACCTCGTCAGTGACGGCAACTCCGTCATCCTCGTCGACCACGACACCGAAATACTGAAGACTGCCGACTGGATCATTGAGATGGGGCCTGAAGCAGGAAAAGGCGGAGGAAGGATCATTGCGGAAGGGACTGTCGAACAGATAGAGAAGAATCCCGTCTCCCAGATAGGTCCCTTCCTCTCGGGAAAGGCGGAGACAAGGATGAGAAAGTGCCCGGAAAGGGAGAATCTTTTCGCCAGGGGCAGAATCCGCCTCACGACAGACACAATCCACACCGTAAAACCCCTCAGTGTTGACTTTCCGAAGGGAAGACTCACCGTCATAACAGGTGTTTCGGGCTCCGGAAAGACCACCATGATACTCGAAAGCCTTGTTCCGGCGCTTGATGCAGTCACCAGCGGCAAACCGCTTCCGAGTCACATAAGGAAAATCGAAGCCGAAGGAATCAGACACATAAAGCTCATCGACGCATCTCCTATCGGAATCAACGTACGTTCGACAGTCGCGACGTATGCGGGAATCCACGACGAGCTGAGAAAGCTCTATGCTTCGTCCCCCGATGCGAAGAGAACAGGACACAAGGCCGGAGACTTCTCATACAACACGGGCTCCCTCAGATGCCCGGGATGTGACGGCACGGGTTCCGTCAGTCTCGATGTCCAGTTCCTTCCGGATGTCGACATCCCCTGCCCCGACTGTCACGGTTCAAGATACTCGAAAGAAGCCT
>CAZKIT010000109.1:0-6164 GCA_964552905.1 uncultured Spirochaetaceae bacterium | reverse complement strand
AGAGCAGAAGAACGTATATCGCTGCTGTCTGGTCTTGTTCATGACGGAACTCTTTGCCTGGAGAAGGCTGCTGAGAAAGCGGGCATGTCCGTAGAAGAATTCAGAAAACTTGCAGCTCGGTATTCCTGATATTTCTCCATCGGATCCAGACTCAAACATTTCAAAACTGAGATTCTTATCCCCCCTGATGAGAGGCACCAGCCGGTAGATTGCGTAAGGTGCCTCTTTTGGGTCTCTGCATTTCAGATTGAGAGCTGAACCTGCTTCTTTGTTCCGTATCTGATTCGGATTTTCATCAGAGCCAACCAGAACGGAGCATGTCACCTGCCTTTCCATTCACTGTTGTCACATTCTGACGGAGATGGCGGAGAGCCGAACTTTCTTCATTGGAGCCTGTGTTCTCCATCCCTGTTTCATCGTCTTGAGCGTCCGCATCCGCTTATGCCGGAGTCGAGATGTGTTCTTCTCCTTGACGGATATTCCTGGATATGAGGATGAAAGGGGAACGCTGCGGGAGATTAAAAACAGCTGCAACTCACCTTAGCGGTATGTTACAGCTTTTTATTTAGTTATCGTTCAGTTGTCTTAGAACTGTCTGATTGCTCGGACATACTGTCCATCCGTACGATACGGATAAGAATTTCCTTTGCTGATTACATCTCCTGAACCGATTGTTAAATACATAGTCCAGGCTTCATCAGTATTTATTTCGCTGCTTGTCCAGTATTGTCCGGCGTTGAAACCATGTGTTCCGACAGCTTTTCCCTCAAGATATCCTGCAAGTTCCATTGCTTCGTCGATGCTCGGAAGATACCAGTCAGTATATTCCGTCTTGCTCGTGCGGTATTTCGATGCCACCGTTGCTGCGGGGAAGTCATATGTCGAACCGTCACTCTTCATGAGAGCTGTAAGAAGGTATGTGTTTACGAGACCGTAGCCGAGAGATTCCTTTGTACCGAATGATCCTTCGTTCTTTGTTCTCCAGATGAACGTTTCCGTTGTTCCTTCCTTGGCATTCGCAGGTGCGGCTTCGAGGTATCTCCAGGTGCGTGTCACCGTCTCTCCCGTTGTCGGATTCGTATAGGTCACGGTCTTCTCCGACTTTGCATCATAGAAGATTATTCCGCCGGCGGGGCCTTCTTCTCCGAGTTCATATTCCTTGTACTTCCATACTGCCGTAAGGACAGTGTCGTCCTTGATGACGGTGTTCTCGAAGTCGAACTCCTTGTCGTCGCCTGCTGTCCAGTAGTCGAATTCCTTTCCGGTATCATACGTGGTGAGAGCGCCGGAGTAATTTTCCATCGGATTCTTTATCTTCTCGCCGTACTCGACTGTATAGCTGTCGAAGGGAAGAGCAACTCCTTCAATTCCAGAAGCGTAGCTGATCTTGAGCATCTTCTTTTCGAAGACGGCCTTGATTTCCATTCCTTCCTTGTAGTCGACCTTCTCTCCCGCCTTTACGTCGGTGCCGTCGACTGTCCACTTCACGAAGTCGTATCCTTCCTCCGCTTCCGGCCGGGGAAGGGTGATCTTTCCGTCAATGACTTCAACAGTGTCGTTTTTACCGTTTCCGAGGTCGAGGACGGCATATTCCTTCTTCGCCTTGCAGGAAACTGCAAAGAGTGACACGAGTAAAAGTACAATAAGCATTACTGCCAGACTCTGTTTTTTCATGAATCATTCTCCCTGTTGTATTCGATATGGGAAAATCTACAGTATAAGTGACGGATTTTCAACAGTTGTGCAGGGTAGGATTTATTCTGCCGCCTCCGTCTTTTCATTCTCCTTCATCTCCCTCACCATGCTCTCGAACCTGAGAACTCCTTCATAAGCGGAAGAGTAGCAGTAAGTAGACTGAACATCGTTAAGAATGACGGAGGAATATTCATTATCGAGTCCCGTCGATGTGTTCCACGTTATGTAAGTTCCCGCTTCTTCAGATGCCGCGATTATGATCCTCGGATATTCCCCGGCACCTCTCTCATTGACTGTGCTGTTAGTGAAATTCTCGAGGTCGATATGAAGGACATCGTCGGGAACAGTGATGAAGACGAGATTGATGTTCCACTCCTCGTAGAAGTTGTAGTAGACTTCACCCGCCTTTCTTCTCTCCTTAGCCGTGAGAACTCCCGCTTCATCGAGGATATGGGTGTCTGTGAACTCATTAAGGAAGACGGCATCCTCCAGGTATTCCTTCGTCTCCTCGTCTGAATATTCCTCGGCAAGGTCGAGGATATCGGAACCGTACTTCGTCTCGGCCGTGAGGTCTGCTCCGAGATAGACGAGCTGTTTTATTATGCTCAGGTCTGTCCTGTTGATGACAGCCGCCATCATCGTGTTCATCCCCGATGTGTGCATTCTGTTGATGTCATCCTCGGTTCCCGCAAGAACCAGTATGACATCCTCGCTTTTTCCCGATACAATCGCCCTAATGACGGCAGTCCGGCCGTAAGCGTCCTCGATGTTTATGTCGGCGCCGATTGAGATGAGTCTCTTCAGCGCCTCTGCATCCATGTTTTTCCACATGCATCTCTCGAGTACTGTATAGCCCTTTTCGTCAATACAGTTGATGTCAGCTCCGTGAGAGACAAGGTATGAGACAAGATCCATGTCCTCCTTTATAACCGCCGCATAGCTTACAAGCGGAATCGAGATATTCTCATCTCCTGACTTGACAGGAACAGTGCCATTGACGTCGGCTCCTCCGTCTATGAGAATTTTCGTGATGTCATCATCGTCGAATACAGAGACAGAGTAGGCGAGAACGGAGCAGGGTGATGAATAGTAGCCATTGACCATCGCATTCGTATCGGCACCGTGTTCTATGAGATCTTCAATCATCGCATTCCTCTTCCTGACCACGGCAATGCTCAGAGGAGTATCTCCATCCTCGCTTACGTAGTTGACATCTGCACCCATGTCGAGAAGGAGTGCAAAGGCTTCTGTCCTGTTCTGCAGTATCGCATACTCGAGCAGACTGTACTCGTCATACGACGAGAGCCCGAAACAGCTTACGGTGTCATCTATGCTGTCCTTCGATAGAGAAAGTCTTATTTTCAGCGTTTTTGTGTAGCCACTGTCAATCAGACTGGAGAGTGAATGCGCGAAAATCCACGCTCCCGCAGCCAGAAGCAGAACGAATACGATGACAAGGAGTGCTTTCAGTTTCAATGCTGTTCCACCTTCCTTCTTTTCCGATGTGTCTTCTTCCATTACAAGTTCAGTCCCGCAGTCGGGACAGGTTTCTCTCGAGTCATCCCAGATAGCAGAACAGTGCGGACATCTCTTCATGTTTTCATCCCCCTCAGAATGTAATCTGTCTCAATTCTACATCAGCTTTTCTTCCCTGCATAACAGAAAAAGAGCCTATACGGCAAAAGAGCGGATAAGACTCAGAGAAAGGGAGGAGAAGATGTAAGCGCGGGGCTGACTCACAGAAAAGGAATTTCACGCATCTCCGCCATGTCACTCTCCGGGAGGATAGCAGACAGCGGCACTGTTTTTTTACATTACTCGAATTTTCCCACCGGATTCCGTTTCTGTCGTAAAATCTTTTCCAGGAGGAAAAAGGGACAATGAGAAAATACTTATTTTTTGTCTTGATTCTGGTTTTATTGATGGTCATGGTTTCCTGCGGCAAGGACAAGGAACTTACAGCAAGGGTCGACGCACTTGAAGAGAAGGTTGAATCTCTTACGGAGGAGAACAGCAGGCTCAAGGCTTCTCTCTCCGAAGCCGAGGGGAATATTACGGCACTCGGAGGAAGAGCCGACAGTATCGAGGAGGGGCTTCTCTTCGACGCTCCGTCATACCCTGTGAAATACGAGCTTACGGACAAGTCCTATGAAGAGTTCAAGTCGGATCTCATCGAGATAGTGAACACAGTTGCAAAACTGACCGACATCTCCGATGAGGATCTCTCGGCGCTTCTTGAGATGATCAATCTTTATGATACGAAAGCCCTCGTAGAGGAGGTACTCGGCACTGATTCCACATATGTCGAGTTCATCAGTGATTATGAACTTGTGGAAGATGATGACACAGAAACCTACACCATAGAGAACGGAAAACTCTACGTTTACGGCGATGAAGTTGCTGCCATCGACGAAGACAAGCTGACAATAACCGAGGAAGCGGAAGGCATGTCGATTTCAATCAACTTCTACAGAACAACTCCGAAGAGCAGTGAGAAGGTCTCACTCAAGGAGAAGCTTGAAGAAATCGAGGAGAAGGCCACTGCTTCCTATGCATACTGCTACTACTGATTGAAAGGAAGAAGCTGGAGCACCAGATGCAATCATATCCTCCGGGTACAGTTGTTATCCGGAGGGTTTTTGTTTGTCATAAAAACAGTTACCATAATTGAAAACACCCCATGGAGAACGCAGTCTCCTTCCCGTTTCCTTTCATTCCGGTTCCGTCCCGTTTCTAAATTCCGTAACGGAAATTCTTTTTCTTTACGACACGGCTTCATGAGGCGTACAATAGTGAAGAATGCGGGACAGCTATGCTGTCCGATTCACTGTGGGGATTTATGAAAAAACAGTTTGCTCTTGTCGCTATTATATCGGTTCTTCTTGTTCTGTTCGTTCTTTCATGCGAGAACACTCCTGTAAAGGTCGAGGACATCGCTTCAGACATAGCGACGATAAGGGGAACCGTTACCATCCCCGAAACAAGTGATGTCTCACCCGAGGACATCTATGTGAAGGTCATAGATTCTTCGGACAGGACCGTCACGATACAGAAGGCGAAGGCCGACGGCACATTCTCGATCACGAACCTCGACAAGGACGAGAAGTACAAGATCCTCTTCACCTCCGTCCAGCCCGACTACACGAACAGGGCTCTCGAAAGAGGAAAGGCGTCGGGCGGAGTCGGCGGATGGCTTCACGATGTCGTTCCCGCCATCAAGGAGGGTTATGATATCGGGAACGTGAAGCTCAAGCCCCTCGGAACTATCAAGGGAAAGGCAATGGTCGAAGGCGCCGAATCCCACTACGACACCACGGTCTACATCCCCGGAACCTCCTTCATCGCAATCACCGACGAGGACGGCAGCTTCTCCATCTATGATGTACCTGAAGGAACATACACCCTCAGATACACCCACGAAGACTGCACAGCAGTCATGACGGAGAGCTTTATGCTCGTATGTCCCGAGACAGTCGAGCACCCCGAGAAGGTGGTGGGGGATGTCACCCTCCATTCGAGCCTCGGAACAGTCGAAGGCACAGCAGTCTTCGGCGATGCCTCCGATTCGACGGGAATCAACATCAGACTCGAGAGCGAAGACGCCACAAAGAGTCAGACTGCTCTCACAGACAGGAACGGCAACTACGTCATCAACAGCGTCGTACCCGGAAAATACAGAATAGTCGCATCATCGACAGGATACCTCTCGGAAATATCAGAGTACTTCGAAGTGAAGACGGCGACAGTCACCAGAGTGACGGAGAATCTGGTGCTCTTGGGTAACCACGGTACCATAAGCGGAAAGGCGTCACTCTCGGATTCGGACACCAAGGAAGGTATCCAGATACTGATAGAGAGCACGGACGGAAGTGACAGCTTCACGGTCCTTACAGATACGAACGGCACATTCACGAAGATAGTCAAGCCCGGAATGTACAACATCCTGGCTTCCTATCCCGAATACGCATCACGTTCGATGACGGTATCTGTTGTCGACAACAGAACGACAGAGGCAGATTTCCCGGCCCTCATTTCATCATACGGAACAGTATCAGGAAGGAGTGCAACGGAGGGGGAGACAGTCACCCTCGTCAACAGTCAGGGAACGGCAGTGGACACAATCGTTACTTCCGGCGACTGCACATACACATTCACTAACGTCCTACCCGGAACATACTCCGTAAGATTCTCGAAGACAGGCTATGCCAACTACGACGTGACAGACGTCCTCGTCGCAGCAGACAAGACGACAACCGTCAACGGAGGAACTCTTGTCAGCAGTTACGGCAAGATAAGCGGAACATCAAACAGCATCGGTGAAACAGTAAGCCTCCTCAGTAATTCTTCAGTAATCCAGTCAGTAACAACAGGAAGTGACAGAAAGTATGAGTTCAGTAACATTGCAGTCGGAACTTACACACTCAGCTTCTCCAAGACTGATTACTCAACATATGAAACAACATCTTACA
>CAZKIT010000108.1:0-6382 GCA_964552905.1 uncultured Spirochaetaceae bacterium | reverse complement strand
CATGGGAACGTCATACCATTCGGGAAATCCCACCGCGCTCTCCACATTCAACGTCCTTGTCGATCCCGAGGCATTCAGGGAAGTGCTCCACTCGGGTGTCCCCGTAACGGCATGTCCTCTGGAGACGACAAGAAAATCGTTCCTCACGGCAGATGACCGCAGGAGAATCAGGGATATCGGAAACATACCTTCGGCTTTCGTCACATCAGTTCTTTCCGGATACGGGGAACTTCTCGAAACAAAGAACGATGACAGAACCGACGATACCGCAGTAATAGAAGACTGCGGATTACCGGTACCGATGCATGATCCGACAACTGTTGCATATGTCATAAGGCCTGAGCTCTTCACTGGAACGAAATACTATGCAGATGTCGAATGCAGCGGTTCCCTCACTCTCGGCTTCACGCTGATAGACAGGGAGAACTACTACAGAAAGAGCGAGAAAGAAAAGAACCTTTTCTTCCTCGAGAATATCGACAGGGAGGGATTCGTGTCCCTCTTCCTTGAAAGTCTGAGGAAATACAGATGAAGAGACCCAACATACTTTACATACTTCAGGATCATCAGGCCTACTACGGCCACGGCGTTACGGGAGGACAGGGCCCCATGAGGCCGAACTATGAGAAGTTTGCATCAGAAGGCTGTTTCTTCTCGTCCGCCCGCTGTGTCTCTCCGATGTGCGGACCGGCAAGGCGCTGTATGCTCACGGGAGTCTATCCCCATACAAGCGGTCAGGTTTTCAACGAGAACGACCCTCCGTTCAATACCGACGTAACGCTGGACAGACTCTATGAAGAAGGCTATCGGAACTATTACTACGGAAAATGGCATGCAGGTCCCGGAGATGCTTCGGATCATCATGCTGAAGGATTCTCCATGCACAGTTACGGAAACCCGTACATAACGGATGTTTACCGGGATTACTGCAGAAGAAAGGGCATTCCGGAAGCGGTACACCACATAGAACACTCATTCATGACCGAGAGCTATATAGAACAGGGATACTTCCCCGGCTTCAGGGACGGTGCGGACTATCAGTGCCGCACTTCCTGGTGCGGAGAACATGCCACAGGTATAACAGTAACGCCGAAGGAGAGCCACGAGGCATTCTTCCTTGCCTCCCTTGCGTGTGAAAAGCTCGAAGAAATAAAAAGCAAGAATGACGGGAGGCCTTTCTCGATGCAGGTCCACTTCTGGGGACCACATCAGCCTTTCTTCCCGACAAAGGAGTTTGCAGATCTGTACAACCCCGATGACATCACGATGCCCCCGTCATTTTATGACACACTCGAGAACCAGCCGGATGTGTTCCGCGATGAACTTTCCATTCCTCTCGGTGAGAACGGAATGATAAAGGTTCCGTCCGTCCTTCCGAAGAAGACCTGGCAGGAGATACTCGCCAGGGCATATGCCCACATAACAATGATAGATGCGGCGGGCGGAATGATTCTCGATAAGCTCGATGAGCTCGGACTGAGAGAGAACACCCTCGTAATCTGGGCGACAGACCACGGCGACGCACTCGCCTCCCACGGCGGTCACTTCGACAAGGACTCCCATATGAGCGAGGAAGTGATGAGAGTTCCTCTTGCAATACGCTATCCCGGAGTGGTTCCGGAAGGAAAGGTCGACAGCAGCTTCGTCTTCACTCCAGATACGGCGGTAACGATGATGGACGCAGCCGGAATAGAGATGAGAAACCCCGTTGACGGGATATCCCTCATAGATCTGGCAAACGGAAAGATATCTCCTCGCTCGAGTCTCATGTGCGAAAGCTACGGTCACGGATACGGCAAAACCGTGATAAGCAGGGCAGTCTATTCTTCCGACGGCTGGAAATATGTCGTGACTGCACACGACCTCGAACAGCTGTATAATCTCAATGAGGATCCGTATGAGATGAAGAATCTCGCAGGAAAGGAGGAATACGGTGACAAGGTGCGTCAGATGAGGCTTCTGCTGAAGGAAAACCAGAAGAAGACACATGACCCTGTCGATCTCGATACCCTTCTCTTCACCGTAAAGGGTGCAAGGACCTGAGGAGAAGAACTTGGTAACAATAAAAGACATAGCACAGAAGCTCGGCGTCACACCGGCGACCGTCTCGCTGACACTGAACGGCAAGGGCCGTGTCTCGGAAGAGATGCGCTCACTCATAAAGAAGACTGCAGATGAAATGGGATACACCCCCTCTCTCGCTGCAGTGTCGATGAGAACTAAACAGAGCAGGACCATCGGCGTCATTGTCGGAACGATAAACAACGAATTCTTCGTCAGGGAAATACAGGCGATATCGGATGTGGCGTCAAGAAGAGGCTACTGCCTCTTCATCTGCGATGCAGGAAAGGACAGAGAGAAGGCCAAGGAGAATCTCAGAGCCCTCAGGGCAAGAGGAGTCGACGGTGTAATCACATCCTTCGGTTTCTACACAGGAGAGAGCTTCAGCGACGAAATACGGACATGCCTTGATAACGGGATCAGGATAGTCACGCTGACGACATCCATAACGATGCCTGAAGTTCCGTCTGTCATATTCTCATCGAAGGAACAGATAGAGTGCCTTATCGACAGAATGGTCTCCCTCGGCCACAGGCATATAGGATGTCTTGCCGCAGAGAAGGGATCATGGCTTGACGAGAACCGGTTCGCACTCATGAAAGAAGTGATGACAGAGAAAGGCGTATTCAACGAGGACGAAGTTCTCTACTTCAACATATTCGACGGCAGAATCGGGGAACATACTGAGGCTCTTCTGACTTCACATCCGGAAATAACGGCATTGATTGCAATAAACGACTATGTCGCGATACAGGCGGAGAAGATGGTACTCAGAATGGGCTACAGCGTTCCCGGCGACATCTCGATAGCAGGATTCGACGGCATAAACAGTACCGAATATCTGACGCCGTCAATCACGACGATAGCAACTCCGGACGCAATCGGTACAAGAGCTACGGAAAAACTCCTGGACTGGATCGAGAATCCGGACGGAGGTGTGCCTGAGAATGAAATCATTCCATGCACGATAAGATGGGGAGAATCACTCTCCGTCAGGAGAAAGGAAAAATGAACAGGAAACCGGTATTCATCGACTGTGATACGGGAATCGATGATGCAATGGCAATAACGCTTCTCGCAGCTTCTGACAGCATCGACATAATCGGTGTAAGTACAGTCGGAGGTAATGTATCGCTTGAGAACACGACAAGAAACACATGCAATGTTCTTCACCTCCTGAAAAGGGATGACATAAAGGTCGCACCGGGAGCGGAAAAACCTCTGAAAAGAGAACTCATGAAAGCAAGCGGCGTACACGGCGTCACAGGACTCAGAGGATGGCATTTCAATGAGGATTACAAGGAAAATCTGACAGGAGAAAAGGCATGGGACTTCATGGCGGACAGAATACGTTCTTCCGAGGATAAAGTCACAATAGCAGCTCTGGCGCCTGTAACAAACATAGCCCTCATGCTGGAGAAACATCCCGATGTCAAAAAGAACATCGAAGAAATAGACTTCATGGGAACAAGCTGGCATGACGGCAATCCGACCCCGCTTACGACATTCAATGTCCTCGTCGACCCGGAGGCCTTCAGGCTTCTGCTTCGGAGCGGCGTGAAAATCAAGGCGGCACCGCTGGATACACTACGCCGGGGTGCTGTCATACACAGAAATGAAATCGATGAACTGGGGAAAATGAAAACCGAGCTCTCTGCATTCATCCATTCGATTCTCACGTCCAGCGGAGTCGCAAACATAGGAAAGGATGAACAGATAGCATCGGTCAACGAAGAGCAGATTACATCAGCCAGAATTGAAAGAGTCAGAAAAGAGGAAACGGCCATTCTTGATCCTGCATGCGCCGCCATGATAATAGCCCCTTCTCTTTTTACTTTCGGCCATTACTACTGCGATATCGAGTGTTCGGGAGAGCTCACGACGGGATTCACCCTGATAGACAAGAAAAACTTCTACGGAAAGAGTGAGGACGAGAAGAATCTCTACTTTGCCGAAACAATGGACAGAGACGGATTCGCATCACTCTTTCTGTCATCAATAAAAAAATACGGAGAGAAAATATGAAGATAGCAGTCGGAGCGGATCATGGAGGATTCGAATCCAAGAAGGAAATAATCAGAAGACTCAGAGATGAAGGATACGAAGTCATAGACTGCGGCACTTATTCTTCAGACATGGTTGATTACCCTGTCATAGCAAAGAAAACAGTCGAGACGATGTTCTCATCATCTGCGGAGAAGGCGATTCTCATCTGCGGAACGGGAATCGGAATGTCGATAGCCGCAAACAAGATTGACGGCGTAAGGGCTGCACATGTCACGGACTGCTTCTCGGCCGAGATGGCGAGAGCTCACAACGACAGCAATGTTCTCTGCCTCGGGGCGAGAATCACGGGAATCGAACTGATGTGGAAGATTGTGAAGACATATCTCTCATCAGATTTCACAGGCTCCTTTCACAAGAAAAGAGTCGATATGCTCAACCGGGACTTCATGATGGGGAAATGACAGATGAACAAGGTGAAAATTGCACCCACCCTTGCCTGTGCGGACCTCATGAACACGGAAAGGGACGTCAGAATACTCGACAGAAGCGGCGTCGACACTTACCACGTTGACATAATGGACGGTACATTCGTTCCGAACTACTGCCTTTCATGGGACTTTGTGAAAAGCCTCAGGAGCATAACAGATACTCCCATCGACATTCATCTCATGACAGCGAATCTCAGAAGGGATATCGAAACAGCAATCTCTCTTCCCGTACAGGCTGTGGCATTTCATCTTGAAGCTGCAGGCGAATATACTCCGGAGTATCTTTCTATGATAAGGAAGAAAGGAATCAAGGCAGGTCTGGCAGTCTCTCCGGAGACTCCGATCGGAGATGCTGGAAAGTATCTTGAAAATACTGATTACATTCTGGTAATGGGAGTCAGACCAGGTTTTTCGGGGCAGAAGTTCATCGATGAAACATTCTCGCGTGTCTCCCGTCTTGACAGTATAAGGAAAGAACGGAATCTTTCATTTGAAATCTATGTCGACGGAGGAATAACGAAGGAAATTGCGGCAGAACTCGGAAAAAGAGGTGCCGGCATCATCGTTGCCGGCATGCCTACCATATTCCGCGAAAGAGGAAGACTAGAAGAACTGACACAGGAGTTGAAAACGTTCCTCAGAAAATAACCGTCACTCTCCCCTTCTTACCCTGTTCTCCCAGTAGGCCATCTCAGTAAGGGCCTTCTCTGCAAAGGTGAGGAACTCCTTGTAGGAGGAGCAGAGTCTGTTGACTCCCATCTCTCCTGTGGTGTAGTCCTCCCTCTCACGGCGGCATCCGCCGTGACAGAGAGAAAAGACGGAACATGTACGGCATTCTTCGGGAAGAGAGAGTGACTTCTTAACAAAACCGATCTCCTTTCTCTTCCTGTCCATTGAAGAAAGACTGTCGTTTCTTATGTTTCCCATCTCATAACCGTCAAGGACATAGAAATCACAGGGAAAGACGGAGCCGTCAGCTTCGACGACGTAGTAGACGTCGGAGCACACACCCGCCATGCCGCACTCCTCGGGAGGATTGCCACACTTCATGCTGACGAGGTTGTCGAAATACCTGATTGATACGTAGTGACCTTCTCTCCAGGCATTATAGTAATAAGTGAAAAGTTTCTTGAGAAATTCGGTGAAGATATCGGGAGTAAGGGAATAATCTCCGCCCTCTTCTCCGAGAGGATCGAGACACGGTATGAACTGAAGATACCTGAATCCGTTACGTGAGAAGAAAGGCATTAGCGTCTCGATATTCTCCGCAACATTCCTTGTCACTGTAACGAGTATATTGAACTGGGCATTCTCTGCCGTGAGTGCCTCTGCTGCAGCAAAAACCTTCCGGAAGCTCCCCTCTCCGTCATTACCGCGACGGTACATATCGTGGATTCTGCGGCTGCCGTCCATCGAGAGGCCGACAAGGAAATTGTTTTCACGGAAGAACGAAGCCCACTCCCTGTCAATTATGTAGCCGTTGGTCTGGAAGGCGAATGACGAGCGGTGATTCTTATCGAGAGCATGCACGGTGGAAACGAAATGACGGAAGAAATCGAGACCCATCAGGGACGGCTCTCCTCCCTGGAATGCGAATGCAACAGGGCCGTCGGTTTCCTCGAGCGCACGCTTAATGAGAATATCGGCAGTATCTTCTGTCATCATTCCATAGTTTTTCACGCTTCTTTCACTGACTTCGTCGCGGTAGAAGCAGTAGGTACATCTCATGTTGCATGCCCCTGATGCGGGCTTGATAAGGAAACATCGGCTTTTCATCTTCAATCATCCTCGACGGCTCTGATTCTATCTGAAAACGGGGGGAAAAC
>CAZKIT010000107.1:0-6489 GCA_964552905.1 uncultured Spirochaetaceae bacterium | reverse complement strand
TCTATCTTTCCTCATTTTTCAATCCTTCATTTCAAGTTACATGTGATAACGATCAGAAGCTCCTCACAGGAAGCACATAATGATATTCCGAACAAGAATCATTATTTTCCTTGATGAGACTAGTCAGAGGAGAGCATCCGGCAAATACATCTACCTCTTTTTCTCCCTCCGGGGTGCCTTTGAATGAATCCAGCATCCAGCAGAATTCCGTTTTAAGATATCTGCTCCCCAGTTTTTCGATAACGATTTCCAGCTGGTCTCTGCACGGAAGATACCAGTCGTCATATGTCACTCCGTCGACAACCACGCTGTAATCATCGCAGGCCTTTGCCGCATAGGTGCCTTCCAGTTTGGTTTTACCCTTGCTGTCAGCATAGACTCCATACTTCTCCATCGTCTTAATGAGACTTGTTGCATACAGTCTTGCCGACGTCAATCCCGGCTGTGTGGTTTTTAGACTGCCGTCTATTATCGTGTATCCGTATGTATAAGATTTATCGAGCATCTTTGAAGAAGCTTCCATATACCTGTATTTGTAATCTACCTTCTCCCATGTTCCTTCACTGTTTTTCCCCCAGCAAAAAGTGCTGCATACACTTCCTTCATCGTAGAACACATAGCCGCCGGCAGGGCCACGGGCGCCGATTGTCTGGAAGATGTCGGAGCCTTTTCTGGAAGCTGCAACAGTTCCCTTTGCGAGGACGGAGGTCGTCTCCACAAGTACATTGATTGTATCGTTCATGCTGATTTCCTTGATACTATCAGAATAGATATCAGAAGAGGATGTGGCAGCGGTGTCTCCTATGGTGTAACGGACAATATCACCCTTGGTCGTTACAACCGGTTTCACGTACCTGTTGTAGGAAGAGTCTATTCTCGATTCCCCATCAATCGTCGGAGTTATATCAACGACATTCGACTCCTCGACGGTTACTGTCACATCCGTTGCGGCTCCGCTTCCCATCGTATAGGCATACGAGAAAGCTGAACCTATATCCGTCTCTCCCTTCTTCGCCTTCACCGAGAGGGAATGTTCTCCCTCTTTCAGAGTCGTGAAGTCCGATGTGGAATATACACGCCAGTCTCCATTAACACTTCCATCGGAGAAGGCAAACGAAACTGTCATTCCCTCCGTGGAAAGTTCAAGGGTGTCGACGTTGATTACGCTCTTCGGGAAACGGAAGACGAGATTGAGGACCGTGGGATTGAACGATGCACTGATAACGATGTGCTCCGTAACAGGAGTGGAGAAATCATACTCGGTGCCGTCTTCCCTGACCCAGGAGGAAAATACATAACCCTCCTTTGACGGTGTGACGGACGGTTTCATAACAGTCTGACCTGTCTCGACTTCAACTCTCGAGATCAGAGCACCATCACTCATGAAATAGACCATCGGGTTCCATGATGCATAGAGAGTGAAGCTTTCCGTAACAGGAGTGGAGAAGTCATATTCGGTGCCGTCTTCAAGGAGCCAGGTAACGAAGACATATCCGTCCCTATCCGGATCCTGCGGTTTCGATACATTCTTGTTATAGAATGTCGTAGACTGGAACAGTTTCAAATCACCGCCGTTTGCGTCGTATGTGACTGTATAGACATTAGAACTCCAGGAAGCATAGAGATATGTGTTTTCCTCTATCGGAGTCGAAAAATCGAAATCTTCTCCGGAGGCGGTCTTCCAGCCTTCGAATGTCTCTCCTTCCTTTGCAGGATTTTCAGTAGGCGGGTTAACGGTATCACCGAAAGGAACACTACTGCTTTCCTTCGTAACGGTATCCACTATGAAGAATACGGAATAGCTCTTTTTCGTCCAGACGGCATAAAGCGTCAAGTCGGATGTATTGAGATAGTCGTCTTTTAGATTGAACGTGCTTCCGTCCTCGGTATGCCATTCCTTGAATGCATAGCCGCGCCTCTCAGGATTCGTAACCCCCCTGACAGTACCGCCGTAACTGACGGAGGAGCTGAACAGCGTCGAAGAGGAGTAGCCGTCCTTGAATGTCAGAGTATATGTATTTGCCTTGTACACTGCACGCAGAGTAGTGTCATAGTTGACGGTATCAGTGAGCGGATTGAAGGGAACACTGTAGCCTCCCATGTCCATCACCCATCCGGTAAATGTATAGCCTGTCTTCGCAGGATTGGCAGAAATTACCACTTTCTCGCCTTCTTTCAGAATCTGAGCTGTGATGTCTTCTCCGCCGTCAGTATCAAATTCCACTTTAACGTAGGTACGCTTCGTCCACTTCGCTCTTATTGTAAGGTCTTTGTCTACAGTAATTTCCTCTCCTGACGTCTGTGTCACTCCGTCAATCATCCATGAAACGAACTTATCGCCATCCTTCGTCGGAGTGTATGACGGGATTGTATACTTATCACCCTTGTTGACTCTGATGAGTACAGGTGAGACTCCGTCGATATCATAGTCAAGTGTGACAGTCCAGTAAGAATTCTCCGTCCACACGGCAGTTGCGGTGATGTTTTCATTGACTGTGACGGTTTCTCCTGCATCCATCAGGGTTCCGCCGACATTCCATTTCGAAAAGAGATAGCCCGATCTCTTGGGGTCCACAGGAAGGACGAAATCAGCTGAAGAAGAGATGTACCTCTTCTCCACTTTTCCTCCGCCATAATCAAGAGTGACACACTTGAGCTTTGTCCAGTCGGCCTTGATTACTGAAGACGTTGTAATGCTCACAGTCTCTCCGGCTTCTGCAAGTACACCGTCAACCAGCCAGCCGTTGAAGATGTAACCTTCACGCTCACTGACACGAGGGAGTGTTATCTTTCCCTCTTCCGGATATACCTTAAAATTCCCGGAACCAGAGGAGAGAGTGATATATTCATTCTCTTCCCAGACTGCCTTCAGTTCCGTTGTCGGAGACGTCAGAGCTATTGTCTCGCCTGCAGGATATTCACTGCTGCCGATACTCCAGTAGAGGAATGTGTAGTTGCTTCTCTCCGGGGATGAAGGAAGTGTATAATACTTCCCCCTATTCACAATCTCTTCCTTTCCTCTTCCGTCGTTATAGTCGATGACTATGGCATAGAGTTTCTCCCACAGAGCAGTGATTATAATATCCCCGCTCCCGACATGGACCTCTTCAAGGGCGCCGTAAGAACCTTCCCCGTTGATGCTCCATCCGCAGAACACATAGCCTTTTCTCTCGGGAGTACGCGGCAGTGTTACCTTTTCGTCTTCAACGACCGCTGTTCCTTCTATGCCGTCCGCATAGTCGACTTTCACGCTCTTATTCCATACGCTCTTTGCCGTGATGTTCTCTGTAATCTTCACCCTCTCTCCAGCACTGTAGAAGCCCAGGTCGGTCTTCCAACATGAGAAGGTGTACCCTTCCCTTTCCTTTGGAGAAGTGAATGTATAGTAATCGCCTTCGTAGACAAAAGTAGTGCTCTCTGCTTCTCCTTCAGTCACAAGAACCACCATGTGATAGAAGGGATCTGTTAATGCATCTCCGCATGAAAAGAGGAGAAACGAGATTAGGATGCTGATTATTACTGTCGCACGGATTTTTTCCTTTTTCATTTCTCTTCCTCCTCAGAATCTCGTTATCGGACGGATACGGGCCTCTGTCGAACGCTCCGCCTCGTACTTCTCATATCCGGTAGAATCATAGAAACGAATCTGATAAGCCTTCGCCGTATCATCTTCGTTATTCTGGTATAAAGTCGAACTCGACCAATAGAAGGTGCTCTCAAAGTTTCCCAGTCCGTTAAGATAGAGGTTTTCTTTCATGAGTTCGAGTTCCCTCACACTCGGAACGTACCACCATGCACCGCCGTCCCCAGGAGCTGAATAGTACTGACACACCTTGTATGCCGCATATGATGTTTTCGAGAGAGTATTCGAGATATTGATTGTGTTGTCGTATCCCTTTCCACATGCTTCTCCCGTTGAAACGGAACCATTCGGACCAAAAATGAATGTATCCTTTCCTTCATAAACGAAGTCCGCCGGTGCCGCCTCAAGGAATCTCCAAGGCGTGGAATCTTCGCCGTTATCGTAGAAAATTATTCCTCCGTGAGGACCGGTTGCCCCTATAGTGTATGAAGTGATTCCCGCATGCGTGACAGTCACATCACCCTTTATAAGACGATCCCTGATCGAGTCAGCAGAGACGAAGACTCTGACTGTTGATGAGGACGGTACTTCAAACTCCTCGCCAGAAATCCTGTATTCCGTACTCAGCACTGTCGCTTCGCTTCCGTCAGTCGTATAATAGGCCCTGGTGCCGTCTGCAAAAACTATCGAAGCCATGACCTTCTCTCTGTACATGTCGTCGACAACGGCTCTTGTAGTAACGGAAGGTGTTATGTCTTCAACCGAATTCATGTCTATCATGACAGTCTTGCTTGTATCAACACCGTCGATTCTCACCGAGTCATAAACTGTATCTCCGACCTGGCTTTCCCCTTTGCAGGTCGTCAAGGCGATGACATAATCGGTTTTGTCATCGAGTTTTCCTGTGATAAGCGGAAGGCTGAATATGACATATCCGCCTTCAGAAGTACCGTCTGACGGGTATGAAAATGTCTGGGTCACCGAGTCTGCAACTCTGACCTTTATGCTGTCGATGTTAAGAATGCCTTCCGGAACCTTCACGCTTAGACTGAGATTAGTCTCCTTCCACTGAGCTGTGAGACAGGTGTCCTCTATAATGAGATCCTCCGATATGTCAAACGTTTTCCCTTTTCCTGTAACCCACGACGCAAGTGTATATCCCGGCTTTGTCGGAGTCTCGGAGAGATATACCTTGAATCCTTCGAGTCCTTCATAGGAGGCAATGGATGACGGTGTTCCCCCGTTCGTGTTAAAGGATACAGTATATTTATTAATTCTCTCCTTCCAGACGGCTTTAAGTGATATATTTGAGCTGACAGAAATCTCCTCTCCGCTCTTATGACCTCCGGAAGGCTCTTTCCCCTCTTCTGTAACGGTCCATGAAGAGAAATAATGGCTCTCAGTTGCAGGAACCTTCGGAAGTGTATACTTACCACCCTTCTTCACGGATGTACTCTGCATTTCAAGCCACGTGAGAACCGTTGTGTCATAATCGACTGTAACAGTGAAGTAGGGAGACCAGAGAGCTTTTATCTCGATATCCCCGTTTACAGTGACAACGTCTCCAGCTTCAAATATCTTCCCTTCGACCTCCCATCCTGCAAAAACGTCTGCACCTTTCTGAGACGGCTCTTCCGGCAGAGTCAGACTTTCCCCTATGTTCTCGGCATACTCCTTTCCGCGTCCGTCGTTGTAGTCTATTGTAACTGTGTATATGCTGTCCCAGAGAGCTGTAATAGTCACATCTCCGTCTATCGTCGTCTTCGCCCCCGCACTGTATGTCTTTCCGTCAAGACTCCAGCAACGGAAGGAGTACCCTTTTCTTGCAGGAGAAGAGGGGAATGTATAATCGCTTCCAATGTTTTCGATGCTTTCCATTGTGCCGTTTCCGTCATCATAATTAATCGTGACGGCATATATCTTCGACCAGGATGCGCTGATTACCAGGCCGGATGTATAACATATACTGTCCCCGCTCTTGTAGAGAGCACCGTCCGCCACCCATCCGTTGAAATGATATCCTGTCCTCTCCGGAGCCTTGGGAAGAGTTATCTTTCCCCCGTCCTCCTTCAGAACGGAAGATGAGGACGAGATTCCGTCATCGAGAGCCGCCTCGCCCAGCTTTGTCCATACTGCGGTCACCGTGACGTCGTCACCTGATACTTCGATTTCTTCCGATGAAGTGTAAGTGTTGTCCCCCACCTTCCAGTAAGAGAAGACATAACCGTCCCGGAAGGGAACATGCGGGAGCATGATTCTGCCATCAAATGTCTCGACTGTTTCACTCTCTTCCATGCCATAGTCGATTGTGACGGTGGTCACCTTTCCCCACAAGGCACTGAATGTCATGTCGGATGTAACCGTAATGATGTCTCCTGAATCATAGCTCATATCATCACCGGTCCAGGAGTAGAATCTGTATCCCGAACGGGATGATGGAGAAGGAAAAGTATATGTCTCACCCTCGCGAACGAACGTCACCTCATATAAGGAGTCTCCATCCTTCAGAACAATACTCTTGTAGAACGGATCCCCGCCTGTGTCGTCACAGGAAAAAAGGAGGAATGAAAGAGTCAGAAAAGCTGTCATCAGAAAAAAAGTGAACTTTCTCATATGTAGTGTGTCCCGTCCTTCTGCATTCCGGATTGAAGAAATCAGAAATACAATCTGATTAAGGGATAATCGAGTTGCAATCGTCATCCGATATATCAGATTTCCGATATTCTAACTGATTAACTCCCGATACTCCATATTTTTTCTTCTATTCAAATATGCTGATGATGGAGTAGCAGCCACTGCAGAATATAAGACCGGGAAATGGCATTCACTGTATTTAACGTTCATTCTGTCATTATGGTATTTTATCATCTTTGCTGTTATACTCACCGCATGAGCAAGTATCCATT
>CAZKIT010000106.1:0-6504 GCA_964552905.1 uncultured Spirochaetaceae bacterium | reverse complement strand
TTTTCTCGACAGCGGGCTTACGCATTCCGCCGTTTTTTTCTCTGAGATCTTCTTCTCCGTTTGCCATAGTATGTTTATACTCCTACTCTTCAAGATGCTCGAGGCGTGATTCTGAGTCATCTCTTATTTTCTCAAGCATATCACAATAAGGTTTCATTTCATCAATCTCTGCGATTTTATCAACAGCTTTTTTGTAAGAACTGACTACATCCGTGATGATAGAATCCATAGCTCTTTTGTTAGAACCTTCAATCTTGTAAAAATTGTCTCTCAAAACTAAATCAATATTCTTCTGTTTTCCAATTTTCATTGAAAGTTCCCTACTAATGCCAGGATATATTGTTGTACTGACAAGGTCATAGAAAGGTGCAAGACGTATTGATCCATCTCTACCATATAGGAAGGAATAGTTTTTCCCATGTGAATCGCAGTTTCCAACAATGAAATTGAAGACGATAATGCGATAAAATTCTCTGATATCAATAACCGGTAAAGAAGAGTTATCTTCTATCAAACGTACTATTCTACTTATTCCCGGTCCGCCGTCAGTCTCATATTTCTTTTCTGGTGGAACAGAAAGGGCCTGGCACATATCCTCCTGATGAAGCCGCTTTAAATATCCGTTTTCAATGGTTCGATCATATCGATATGTAATGAAAGCCAGTTCGTCTTCGAATTTCAGCAGTTCGACTTTAGGTACATTAAAGCCACATTCTTTTGCAAGAAGTGTTACAACAAATTCATTTATTGCAACACTTTTTCCAGGTTTAACAATACAGTTTGAAGGACTATTGCCACAGGGGACATACCATTCTTCTCCCTTATGATATAGTGGCATTTTGTGTTGAGCCCCTGCAAGAGAAAGTCTTATATTATCTCCCCATATAAGAAGGTTCTCTTCACTGGCATTTTTAATTCTTTGAGCTATCTCGCTTTTGCTGACAAGTTTATAATCATTGCGTTCGATTTCGTATTTTTCATCATGTCCTACTATAACCAAAGCACCTGCAATTTCTCTTCCATAGTGTTCCAATAAACCAATGACACTGTTGGGAGAAACATGAACACTCCTTGCAAGTTGTTCTCTTAAATCACCATCAGGTAACAATCCGCTGAAAAATGGTTCTACAGTCTTTTTTCTGAACTCTTCCGTGCCAACAGGCATACTGATTGAAATCTGTCTATTGGAATCTTCGGCATATTTGAAAGATAAGCCATATTTTTTATCAGTATAGAGATAACCAATCAATTCATCATAAAGGTAAACATCAAGAATCATCATTTATGCTCCATTTTGAATTCAAAGCCTAGAAGTCTTGCAACCTTAAGTACTTTGTCGATTTCAAGTGTTGACTTGCCATTCTCCAGTTCAGACAAAAATCTTACACCCACACCACACAATGCAGCGCAGTCAGCTTGTTTCAACCCGGCTTTCTTTCGTTCCTTTTTAACAAGTTCTCCTATCTCTTCTACGCTTTTAACTGTCATACCAAAATATTATATTACCGAACGGGAATATTCAATATTTTCAAAACAATAACATTGCAATAATTTTCCCGTTCGGGAATATATACTTTTAAAAGATTAGTACTATTAATATATTTTACCGCACGGGAATATAAAATTGGATTGGATTTTACCGTGCCGTAGGGCCTATAATCAGAAGCATGAAAGGAAAAGAAGCAACGGCAATAGGCCTGGCACTCGCGGCCGCAGTCTGCTATTCGATAAACATACCGCTTTCGAAGATCCTGCTCCTAAACGTCTCCGAATGCATGATGGCGGGATTACTCTATCTCGGTGCGGGGCTCTCGATCGGACTATTGTCACTCTTCGGGGCCAGGAAAAAGACAAGAACGAAGCTCTCCTCTTCGGACATGCCGTATGTCATCGGCATGGTTGTACTCGACGCTGCGGCACCCGTTCTTCTGATGCTCGGTCTCAGACAGAGTTCGGCATCCCTTGCAACCCTCGTCAACAACTTCGAGATAGTCGCGACATCCCTGATTGCGCAGGTGTTCTTCCGCGAGAAGATAACACGCCGCGGCTGGGGTGCGATAGCACTCATATCACTTTCGACAGTGGTGCTCACCCTCTCGTTCGACGGCAGCATGACCCTTTCCCCGTCACTGCTTCTCGTACTAGCCGCAACTGTGTGCTGGGGACTCGAGAACAACTGCACGAGGATGATATCAGGAAAGGACACCTACGAAATCGTATTCATCAAGGGAATATTCTCGGGGCTCGGTTCCATATCCGTCGCCCTTATGACAGGAGAGAGTTTCCCGGAATGGAAGTACATACTGTACGCCCTTCTTCTCGGGACTGTCGCCTACGGTCTCAGCATCTTTCTATACATAAGAGCGCAGAACGAAATAGGAGCCAGCAGAACGAGCTCCTTCTATGCCGTGAACCCGTTCATCGGCTCCCTGCTCTCGTTCTTCATCCTCCACGAGAGCGTGAGTGCAAAGTATCTCATCGCCCTCCTCATCATGATAGCGGGCACCGCTCTCATGGTAAGGGACACCCTCTCATCCTCTAGATGAAGAAGACGCAGTTCTCCTTTCTCGCTGAAGGCTGAGGCTTTCTGCTTTCGTCATAGTAGCCGATTGCAACGTTGCCGACTCCGACGTACTCGTCTTTCAGCCCGAGCTCTCCGAGGAGTTCCTTTCCCCAGTCTGACTCGAGTTCCTCCTTCGCCCTGAATACCCAGCATGAACCGAGAGAGAGTGAAGTAGCGGCAAGAAGCATGTTCTCGATTGACGCAGATGCGTCATAGACTCCAGTGAAGGATCCCTTCCTTGCAGCAACGATTATGACGACGGGAGCACCGTAGAACGGGTCCGATGACGAGCCCATGACGGATGCGTTGATTCGGGAGAGTTCATCTCTCTTCTTCCTGTCGCTCACGACAATGAAGATTCTCTCCTGCCTGTTCATTCCCGAAGGGGCATACTGTCCGGCCCTGACAATCTCATCAATCTTCTCCTTTTCGACTCCTCTGTCATCAAAGAAACGAATACTTCTCCTCTCAAGGATCGTTTTCATAACTTCATTCATATGAACACCTCGTAATCATCATAACACAAAACTGTTTTGTTCAAAAAAAGTTTTCCCAATTACTCATAAGTACCTTAACATGTAAGTAAAGGAAAAAAAGGAAGGGTTACATACCAAATGAAAAAGATCATCACTTTAACAATCGTCCTCTTACTCGCTTCGCTTCTCGCAGCCGAAGCTTCGATTTCAGCAAACGATCTCGATACCGCCAAGTACACGGCACCGGTAACGATTGACGGCTTCACAATCAACGGCAGCGAAAGCAAGGCAATCGAAATCCAGGAAATGGACGAAAGAACAGCTCCTGACGGAGAGATATTCAACAACAGAATCAAGCTCAACGGAGCCGGAAAGAAGGACCAGAACTCCATCACATTCGAAGCAAAGAAAGGCGAGACTGTCACCGTCTATCTCAATTCCTCGAGCAAGACTGACGAAAGAGTCCTCAATCTTTTCACTCCGACGGATGCTACTCCGATCCAGACAATGCCTGCTCCTCCTGCAACAAGCGACATGACAGCGGGAATGGGAACATTCACGATTGAAAAGGACGGCGTCTACACAATCGGATCTGCAAAGAGCGGAATCTACATCTACGCAATCGTAATCGAATAAGCATCAAAGAGCACGGAGGAAGGGGCTTTCCCTTCCTCCTGCAGGGATTAAGGAATGAAAAAACTGCTTACCATTCTGATGCTGGGGCTTATCGCTTCCAGCATTTTTGCTTTCTCATGGGAAAGCGATTATGAAACACCCGAGGTCCTCTCGGTGACTCCTGTCGAGGGTACGAGGGAGATCGAAGTGAAGATCGATGCCGTCACAGGCAAGGAAGGAGCCGACAAACTCCTTGTCGAACTCTATAAGGACGACAGCCTCAAGAGCGACAAGAACCTCGGAAAAAGCAAGAAAACCGAACGCAAGACCACTTTCGAGCTTTCATCCAGCGGCACCTACAGTGTAAGGGTAACGGGAATAAAGACCGGCGAAGAGAAGAAGTATTCATCCGCTTTCTTCGCCTTCGACTACTCGCTTCCTCTCGTTTCGCCGACACCGAACGCACAGAACATCGGAGACGGAAAGGTTGAGGTAAAGTGGGAGGAAATCGACGAAGCTGAAGGCTACACCGTCACGGTAAGGGATTATGAGACGGGCGGAATCGTCAGCGAAGACAGTACATCTTCAACATCGATGATCTACTCCTCCCTCGAAGACGCGAAGGCCTATACATTCACGGTAGCAGCCGTAAGAGGAAGTGAAACCTCATCCTCGAATCCGCTGAAGAAGACAGTAAGGAAGGGAAAGGACAGAGAATGGCAGTTCACATTCTTCGGACAGTCGACGAAGGAGGCTCTCAACCACTATGAAATCCTCGACAGCGATGATCTCACTGTCAAGCTTTACGCCGGATCGCGCACAGAGCAGGGTGGAAAGTTCACATCTTTCCACGACGGAATCTCGTTCTATTACACCCGAGTCGATGCAGACGAAGAGAACTTCGTCCTCTCATGCACGATTACGGTCGACTGGATAAACCCCACTCCCGACGGACAGGAGGGCTTCGGAATCCTGGTACTGGATTCAATCGGAGAAAACGGCGTCAGCAGCGTAAACAACTACACGAACAGCGTGGGGCTCATAGCGACGAAGTTCGAAGAGACCGTCAACGGTGTCAAGTATTCTGCAAAGGATGCTCTCGGAGCAAGATTCGTAACAGGCATTACACCTGAGGTCCTTGCCCTGGGCGACAGCGGTGTCGCATCCTACGGCAAGAGCACGGGACACGCCTACAGCTATGATACCGACGCACTCGTCAGGAGCGGCGATGTCTACCGTCTCACAGTCAAGAAGGACAATACCGGCTACCACTGTTACTACTCGGTCCCCGAAGAGGAAAGGGAATGGGTTACAGACGAAAACGGCGAATACATAAGGGCAACGTATCCCGAGGAGTTCACGCTCTACGGTCCCGAAAACCTGACTCAGATCGACACGGAGTACGTCTACGTCGGCTTCGCTGCCGCAAGATGGGCTGAAGTCACCGTCTCCGATATAGAGTTCACGGTGACGGACCCCGAAACAGATCCTCCGAGAGAAGAGGAGAAAGCGGAGCTTGTTCCCCTGACGACGAGCATCAAGTCCCCGTCGGGATTCTGGACGACGGAATATCCGTTCGTCTTCAACGCAAATGCGGACGGCACTCTGACAGTCAAGGAAAGCGGCACCAGCCACTATTACATCAGAGACCAGAGGATTGAAGCGGACACGGATTTCTCCGAGACGCTCTCCCTCATAGACACATCCTCGCGCCTCTACATCTCATTTACTCCCGACCCGTCCTATAAACCGGGGGAGAACGAAACGATAGCCCAGTACAACGATGAGACGGCCCAGTACGAGGAAGACTACAGCGAATACACCACATACAAGAGCGTCACGGTGAGGGCAATCGACGTTGATACTATTTACTGCGCACCGAACGGCTTCGGCTTCAACGAAGGCACCTACGACAGCCCGTTAGACATCTATTCGGCACTCCTTTATTCACGTCCGGGACAGACAATCGTTCTCAAGGAAGGTACCTACAACATAGGCAAGCAGCTTGTAATCGAGAGAGGTAACAGCGGAACCGGGGATGAGATAAAGACTCTCAGAAGCGAAGACGGAAAGAGGGCGGTTCTGAGATTCAGCAGAACAGCCCAGAAGGGAGGCTTCGTAATCTGGGGCGACTGGTGGAGAATAGAGAACATCGACATCACGAACACACCCGACGGCTCGAAGGGAATGCAGGTCGCAGGCTCATACAATGTCATATCTCACGTCAACGCCTACAAGAACGGTGATACAGGTATCCAGATAAGCGGTACGTCGAGCGACACGTTCCCCTACTGGCCTCATGACAACAGAATCGAGTACTGCGTCTCCCACGACAACTGTGACATTGCCCAGAACAACGCCGACGGATTTGCAGCGAAGCTCACCTGCGGAAACGGAAACGTGTTCTACCAGTGCATCGCCTACTCTAACATCGACGACGGCTGGGATCTCTACTCCAAAATCGAATCAGGCCCCATCGGCGAAGTTCTCATCGATTCCTGCATTGCATACCGTAACGGCAGTCTCTCCGACGGAAGCGGCTCGGGAGACGGCAACGGCTTCAAGCTCGGCGGTGACGGAATAGCCGTCAACCACAGAATCGTGAATTCTCTCTCGTTTCTGAACACGGCAAACGGTCTCACGAGCAACTCCAACCCGACGCTCACGATAGAGAACTGCACACTCTACAACAACGGCAACCGCAACCTCACCCTCTACGGCAAGGGAAGCGGTGAGAGAAGCTACACGGTTTCCGGTGTGCTCTCGATATCTGGAACGCTCTCGGATGACCTCAGTGAAGCGGGAAACATCAGAAGCGATGACAACTACTTCTGCAATGGCAACACAGGT
>CAZKIT010000105.1:0-6551 GCA_964552905.1 uncultured Spirochaetaceae bacterium | reverse complement strand
GTTGCTATCTTCAGACCCGGTAAGGAACTCAAGGACTTTGTCTGGAACCTTACAGATGGTGAAGAAGAATAATTACTGAATCGGAGTTTTCTTTGAAAAAAAACTGCTATCCAAGGAGCCTCGGAACACTTTGTTCTGAGGTTCTTGTTTTAATTTCATCTGCATTTGTGCTTGCGGCAGCCTTTCCGGGCTTTCTCACCTCGGACGGCATCGGCTGGCTGGCACTCATCGCACTCATCCCCGTCTTCGCAGTCATCAGGAATACGACCTGGCGCTGTGTATGGTTCTATGGTTTTCTTTTCGGCCTCATATATTACTTCTTCTTCAATTACTGGCTGAAGGGCTTCCATGCGCTGGCAATCGTCATTGCGCCTGTCATCAAGGGCGGAGAGATGATTTTCCTTTTTCTTGCCGTCAAGGCTGTAGATACCGCTTTTCCGAAGCGAGGATACATTCTCAAGGGATGCGTGTGGGCGGCCTATGCATATCTGGCCGAGAACTGGTTTGCGGGCTATCCGTACGGCAACATAGTCTACGCACTCTATCCCTACCGTGTTCTTTATCAGATAGCGGACATCACAGGTATCTGGGGAGTCATATACCTCATGGTCTTCCCTCAGGCATATCTTGCCTCCTGGCTTCTTGACTTTGTCCGTAGAGAACCTCTTGAGATAAAGAAGAAGCTCAAGAGTGATATTATACCGCTTGTTATCTATGCTGTTCTCGTTGCAGCGACCATCGTTTATGGTATCTGCTGTCTTTCGTACTGGGAAGACAGAGAGAGTGACAGCACCCTCCGTGTCGCCACTGTGCAGCACAACCATGACTCATGGAAGGGCGGTTACAGGACATACCTCCATAATTTCAACAATCTCAAGAGATACACAACCGAATCTCTCAGCGAGGATCCGGATCTCATTGTCTGGTCCGAGACTGCGTTCGTCCCCTCCGTCGCATGGCATACGACCTACGATGCCGAAGGAACAGTCTGGGAGGATATACACGACCTCACCATAGACTTCGTGGAGTATGCCGAGAGCATAGGAGTGCCTCTTCTGACAGGTAATCCGAAGTCTGTCATCAAGGACGAGACACAGCCGCCGTACGACGAGGAAGGCAACAAGAACAGCGAAGAGTACAATACGGTAATCCTCTTCAAGGACGGTAAGATAGAGGGCGAGTACGTCAAGCAGCATCTTGTTCCGTTCACAGAGCATTTCCCGTACAAGAACCAGCTTCCGTGGCTTTATAATCTTCTCCTTTCGATGGACTACAACTGGTGGATTCCCGGAGATGAGTCCACGGTATTCGAACTCGACGGCGTGAAATTCTCCACTCCTATATGCTATGAGGATTCATTCAGTTCGCTTGTCGCCGAGTTCGTCAAAAACGGAGCTGAAATCATCATCAACATGACGAACGACAACTGGTCGAAGAAGGTGTCTGCCGAGTGGCAGCATGCCGAGATAGCGGCTTTCAGGTGCGTCGAGACAAGAAAGAGCATGGTGAGAGGCACCAACAGCGGCATTACCTGTCTCATCGTCCCGACAGGGGAGATACAGGATCCGATGGAACCGTTCACGATGGGCTATCATCTGTATGAGGTACCGGTATACAGTCAGGAGAACTATGAGAACACATTCTATGTCAATCACATAGATCTCTTCGCTCACATCGCTGTCGGTATAAGCATCGCGTCCGTTGTTCTCTTTGCTGTAAAAGAGGCAGTTGAACTCGTGAAGAGAAGAAAAGGGAAGAGAGAATCCCTCTCTGCTGATGAAAAATGAAACAGGTAAGTCTTGTAGTAATAGGAACAGAACTCACAAGGGGAATAATAGAGGACAAGCATACAGCAGTGGTTGCGCGTGAGCTCACACGGCTGGGGCTGCACTTCAGGGAGAGCGTCCAGACGGCTGACGACGGCACGATAAAGGAAGCTCTCTCGTTTCTCCTTCCGAACAACGACATCGTAATCATCACGGGAGGCCTGGGACCTACCAGTGACGATATGACACGTCTTTCGATAGCCGAGGCTGCCGGAAGGAAACTCGTCAGGGATGAAGGCGCATGGAACCATCTTGTCGGGACTCTCGGCGAGAGGGCATACGGCGCAAACGAGAAGCAGGCGTATATTCCGGAAGGCTTCACCATCATAAAGAATCCCAACGGCACTGCGCCGGGATTCTACGGCGACGTGAACGGCGTTCTTCTGATATCACTGCCGGGCCCCCCGAGGGAGATGAGGCCGATGCTCTACGACGCTGTCATTCCTCTTCTTCAGAGTCTGTACGGCCTTGAGAAGGACGAGAGGGACGAATACACGTCTCTCATCACGGCAGAGGCGAAGCTCGAGGAGGTTGCAGAGAAGGCCGACAG
Organism: uncultured Spirochaetaceae bacterium; assembly: GCA_964552905.1. Classification (GTDB taxonomy): domain Bacteria; phylum Spirochaetota; class Spirochaetia; order Sphaerochaetales; family Sphaerochaetaceae; genus Ornithospirochaeta. The sequence continues at coordinate 4,175 of CAZKIT010000105.1, read as the reverse complement.
CACACTCGGATGGGGAACAAGATTCCAGGATTACAAGATAAGTCTCTATGTCTCCGGGAAGGAAAAGAAGGACAGGGACGAAGCTGTGAGGAAACTCAGGAACATGGTGGGACTTCACCGTCTTGAAGACGGCGACACGTCCGCTCTTGAACTGCTCATAGAGACTCTCAGGAAAAAAGGCCTTACCGTATCGTGTGCCGAAAGCTGCACAGGCGGTCTTGCCGCATCACTTCTTACAAGCGTACCCGGTTCCAGTGAATATATGCTCGGCGGAGTCGTCTCCTATTCCCCTGAAGTGAAGAAAGCCGTACTTGGCGTGAAGAAAGAGACCGTTGAAGAATACGGTGTCGTTTCCGAAGAGTGTGCATTCGAGATGGCAGAGGGGGTGAGAGAGCGTCTCTCCTCCGACGTTTCATTCTCGATAACAGGTGTCGCAGGCCCCGACAGAAGTGAGGGAAAGGATGTCGGAACGGTATGCTTCGGCTTCAGCGGAAAGGACAGGGAAACGGAGACCGTCTCCATTCACTTCCCGTCCTGGGGAAGGGAATCCATCAGACGCCGCAGCACGGTGGCTGCATTCATCCTCATGCGTTCATTCATACTCGGCGAGAGCGTCAAGGACATAGTATCATCCTGGAAGGTCTTCTGAGATGAGATATACACAGAAGGAAGTCAACCTCCATACTCACACGGTATTCTCCCGTCATGGAAAGGGAATGCCATCCGACTATCTCAAGGAAGCGGAAAAGGGCGGAGACATAAAGGTGCTCGGCTTCAGCGAACATGTTCCTCTCTCCGGTACTCTTCTTCCACAGGAGAGGCTCCAGATGGAGGAGGCTCCGCTCTACATAAGAAGCGTAAGGGAACTCGGGGGCGGGAGCATAACAGTCCTCCTGGGAATGGAGTGCGACTTCATTCCCGACCTTATTCCGTACTTTGAAGATGTTCTTCTCGGAGAATGGGGCTGCGATTATCTTCTCGGCTCCGTTCACTATCTTCCTGACGGAGACGGTGTGATGAAGTATGTCGGAAAGCCCTCGAACACGGGGCTCTCCCTTACGCAGTATGTCTCGCTCTATACCGGAATGCTTTCCTCCGGACTCTTCCTGTACGGCTGTCATCCCGATCTTTTCGCCTCTGTCTTCCCCGAGTGGAATGAGGAGACCAGAGCTGCATCAAGGGACATCATAGCATGCGCCAGGGAATGCGGCATGCCTCTTGAAATCAACGGCAACGGTTTCAGAAAGGGAATGAGAATACTCAGTAACGGAGATGTGAGGCTGCTTTATCCCATAGCTCCATTCTGGGAGATGGCAAGAGACGAAGGCGTCAGAATCGTCACTGCAAGTGATGCCCACAGACCGGGATGGGTTGACATCTGGAAAGAGGCGGAGGAATTCGCCTCTCCCCTCGGCATTAGATGGGCGGAGTACGAACTCGACAGTGAAGGGAAGAAAATCAGGATAGTGTGAAAATGAAAGGCTAACTGACGTCCCCCGCTGAAGTTACCCCTTCCGTCTGTTGACAAAGTCTGAAATCACTGTTTACAATTCGCATATATGCAGAGGATGGCTGAAAGCTGTCCGGTCAAGAATCAGTTATTCATTAATTCATAGAAATAGCAGACTTAATATAAACACAGAGGTATGAATGTCATCAGACATCATCAACGAAGGCGAAGGGACAGAAGAGAAACAGACCGAAGAAAAGAAGAAGGTCACTGTCAAGGTTCCCGTTAAGAGAAGAATATCCGTAAAGAAGAAGGCAGAAGCAGAGACGGAAGCTGCAGAACCCGCTCCGAAAGTTGAGACACCGGCTGAGGTTCCCCAGGAAATAAAGAGTGAAGAGACGGGGGCCGCAAAGAAGCCGAGAAGAGTGAAGAAGGATCATCCTGCAAGAAAGGGACGCAGAAAGGATTCCGCTCCTGAAGCTGAAGCCGAACTCCCTCTCTTCGAAGGGAGCGCCGCTGAGGCACCCTCTGTCTCTGTCGAGGCAGAACCTGCAAGGAACGAAGAAGAGAAGAAAGACGACGACACTCCGGCTCTCCAGACTGAGGAGAAGACTGAAGTTAGTGAAGAAGTGAAGGCAGAAGGCGAAGCATCTTCGGAGGAGTCTTCATCCGACGAGGAGGAGAAGCCCGAAGGCCAGGATGGCGGTGAAAGACCCCAGTTCCAGAGAAGGGACAGATTCTCGAAGAAGGACAAGTTCAAGAACAAGAAGGAGAGGAGAGTACAGGATGAAATTCCTCCTGAGGTCAATCTTGATGAGCATCCCGATGCTCCACAGCTCTTTGTGTCCGTCCTGACGGCACTTCCTCTCGAGGCAATAAGAGAGAGAGCAAAGGAAGCAGGAATGACAGAGGATGCAATCCTCGACTGCAGAAAGCAGGAGCTCATTATCCGCATCCTCAGACACCATTCGTCTCTCGGAGGGGCCCTCATGGTCGAAGGTGTTCTCGAGACGATGAACGAAGGCGGCTACGGCTATATCAGATATGCAGTCAATAATTATCTTTCGGGTTCCGACGACGTCTATGTATCTTCCCAGATAATCAGAAGTGTCGGTCTCAAGACAGGTGATACGGTTCTTGCACAGATCCGTGCTCCCAGGGAGAACGAGAAATATTCATCTGTTGTAAGAGTGATAAAGGTCAATGGAGAAGAGCCGAGAATGGCAAAGATCCGTGCACCGTTCGATTCTCTCACACCGCTTTTCCCTGACGAGGCGCTTAACCTTGAAATAGTCCAGGATGGAAAGAAGTCCGACCTATCGACCCGTGTCGTCGATCTCTTCTGTCCTATCGGAAAGGGCCAGCGTTCTCTCATTGTCGCACCTCCCCGCACCGGTAAGACGGTTCTCATGCAGAAGATAGCGAACGCAATCAGTCATAACCACCCGGAGGTAATACTCATGGTCCTCCTTGTTGACGAGCGTCCCGAGGAAGTTACGGACATGAGAAGAAACGTCAATGCAGAGGTCGTCGCCTCCACATTCGATGAACAGGCCACGCATCACGTTCAGGTTGCGGAGATGGTCATCGAGAAGGCGAAGAGGCTTGTCGAGTACAAGAAGGACGTAGTCATTCTTCTCGATTCCATCACGAGGCTTGCCAGAGCCTACAACCAGACAGTTCCCGCATCGGGAAAGATTCTCTCCGGCGGTGTCGACTCCAACGCACTCCATAAGCCCAAGAGATTCTTCGGTGCAGCAAGAAACATCGAGAACGGCGGAAGCCTCACGATTATCTCCACTGCACTCATCGAAACGGGATCGAGGATGGATGAAGTCATCTTCGAGGAGTTCAAGGGAACGGGTAACAACGAAATCGTCCTCGACAGGAAGATGGCTGACAACCGCAAGTTCCCTGCCATCAACATAAAGAAGAGCGGCACGAGAAGGGATGACCTTCTTCTCGACGAGGCGACACTCGCCCGTGTCTTCCTCCTCAGAAGTTCGTTCGGCAATCTTGATGATATCGACATGTCAGTCGACATCATTGACAAAATGGGAAAAACGAACAACAATAGGGAGTTCCTGAATTCGATGAATACTGCAATGCGGAATTAGGACTTAAAAGAAATTCCTTGTCTGTGAAAGCAGACAAAGCATATAAGGAGACAAAAATTATGAAAAAGGGAATCCACCCGAATTACGAGTTAAAGGAAATCCGCTGCTCATGCGGTAACGTCATCAAGACAAAGACAACAGCAAAGAGCCTGAACGTTGAAATCTGCTCAGCCTGCCATCCGTTCTTCACAGGCACACAGAAGCTTGTCGACACAACAGGAAGAGTCGAGAGATTCAACAAGAGATACGGAAGAACATCCAACTGAGATATCTTCCTCTACTGAGCCGCAGGCAGCACCTGCGGTTTTTCTTTGCCCCGAATTTCCCCTGAGCAGAATAAGATTAGAAGGTAGAGAAGTCTCTTTGAAGTGACATGAAGGTCTCTTTGGATGTCACTTTGAAATCAGATTCACGCTGTTCAGAACATCACGAATACGTGAATATTTGAAAAAATAGGGGAAATTAGGGGAAATTAGGGGAAATTTTCCCCTATTTAATTTTTTCGATCAATGTTATTCTTTTCTCATGATTGAAGATTCTCCGAAAACACAGTTGTCGCAGGATGTCCTTACAGTCCTTACGGACGAGCAATATGCGCCGATTCTGAA
>CAZKIT010000104.1:0-6578 GCA_964552905.1 uncultured Spirochaetaceae bacterium | reverse complement strand
CCTCATACATATTCAATGAGTTGCTGGTACGAACATCTGTGAAGCTGTTTCATCTTTCTGCAGGGATGTGCCCAGAGCATCGCCGGAAAATGCTTGAAGGTCTTTCAGAAGCTTTGAAAAGCAACGAGAAACTGATCTGCGTTTCAACACAGGTTATTGAGGCGGGCATAGATATCTCTTTCTCTTGTGTATTCCGTTTTGCTGCCGGAATAGACAGTATTGTACAGAGTGCAGGAAGATGTAATCGCAACGGTTCAGATGTTATACCTCATGATGTTTATATCCTGAAGGTTGTGGATGAATCTCTGCGGGGCCTGAGAGAAATACAATTAAGCAAAGATGCGCTTTTCAATTTGCTCAGTCAGCTTGAAGCTAATCCGGAGGGCTTTGATAATGATCTCGCATCCTGCAGCTCTATCGACTATTACTATCGCATCCTTTTCTCTGAACTTGATGCCAATGCCCAGAATTATCCGAATCCTGAAGGAACGAACAAGCCGAGTCTGCTTGAATATTTGTCTGTCAATCCATATATGGATAGGGATGGAGTTATTAAGCAGGGACGTAAAGATTTCCTTTATTGTCAAAGCTTTGAAAAAGCAGGTTCGCTTTTTACCGTCTTTGATAACATGCAGAAGTCTGTCATCGTCCCCTATAACGATGAGGCCAAGGACATTATTGCGGAACTGCAATCGGATAGTATCCGCCATGATTTTATCAGGCAGGAACATCTCTTGAAAAAAGCAAAGGATTTTTCTGTATCAATTTTTAATTTTACTTTTGATGTTTTGAACAAAAGTGGGGCTATATTACAAATAGATGACATAGGCGTCTTCTGTTTGAGGGAAGAATACTATGACGACAATACTGGAGTTTCAACTAGGGAGGTGAAAGAATGCGATACGCTAATGATGTAACTTTTGAGGTGAGGGGGGGATTATGCCCTATTTTCTGACCCTATAACAAGAGTGGGCGGAGAGAAGATCAGTTATCAGATTCCGACGTATGAAGCAGTGAAGGGAATTCTGGAATCTGTCTACTGGAAACCTACGATCATCTGGATTATCGATGCAGTACGGGTACTAAACCAGATAAAGACAGAGGCCAAGGCCATCCGTACACTCAGCTACACGAAGAACACTCCTGATCTTTCATACTATACATATCTCAAGGATGTCGCTTATCAGGTTAAAGCTCATTTTGAATGGAATATGAACAGGCCTGAGCTTGAAGATGACAGAAATGAAGACAAGCATTTTCAGATGGCACAGAGAATGATCCGTAAAGGAGGACGTAGGGATGTCTTTCTGGGAACAAGAGAGTGTCAGGCATATGTTTCTCCGGCATTGTTCGGAAGCGGCGAAGGATATTACGACCATTCCGGAACCTTATCATTCGGCCTAATGTACCATGGCATCATTTACCCTGATGAGAGTTCGGAGAAAAAGAATATGACTATCAACTTCTGGAATCCCAACATGGTAGACGGGGTCATAAAGTATACAAAGCCCGAGGACTGTATTTTCAAGAAAACTGTGAAGCGTGAGAACTTCAAGAGATTTGATAATGGAACCAACTTTTCTTTTCTTAACGAATCCGGGGAGGTCATATAATGGGATTACTTGCACAAGCCGCAAAAACCTATGATCTGATGAAAAGTGAGATCGGTGTTATCGAGGAAGGCAAGTATCCTCTGGTACCTCTGTATCACATGAAGAAGAATATTGATATTTCAGTTCTCTTAACAGAAGAAGGTAATCTTGTAAACATAACAAAAATAGAAGAGAACGGAATTATTCAAGCAACCGAAGCAGCTCAGGGACGATCGGGGACAACGATTGCTCCATTCCCTTTAATAGATCAGGGAAAGTATTTTGCTGAAACGAAGAGAATTGACACCTATCTGGAAAACCTGAAAGCCTGGTGTGATCATGATCCTGAAAACAAAGTTCTGAGAGCTGTCTATCTTTATGTTTCAAAAAGGACTTTTGCCGACGATTTTAAAAAAGCTGGAATGTCGGAAGATCAGCTTGGAAAGAATGTCGGTTGGGTAGTAATCAGTTCTGGAAGAAACATAAAGACATGGGATGACAAAGAACTTATAGAGAGCTTTACTTCTTTCTTCAAAAGTGCATATGCAGATGCAGGAAAGTCCTTCTGTATGATTTCCGGTCAAGAGGAAATGCCGATCAAGATAGTTCCTTCAATCTCTAAATTCGGTCTGGCTAAACTGATATCCAGCAATGATACTTCAGATTTCTCTTTCAGAGGAAGATTCGTTAAAAGTGATGATGCAGTCTCTGTTGGCTATGATACTACTCAGAAGGCAATCAATGCACTTTCCTGGCTATGCGGTAATCAGAGTGTCTATCTGGGGAAGAGTACATTGCTCTGCTGGAATCCGAATGGAATAGAAGTCAGGAATCCGACATTACCGTTGTTTGATGATGGTGAGGACGTGCAGGTAACTTACACTGATTATAAGAATGCTCTCGAGAATTATATCAAATTAAAAACGGACAAAGTTGCGTTGAGTGACAGAAATGTCATCACTGTTATTTTTGATAATCCGACAACGGGACGATTATCGATTAAGTTCTATAACGAACTAACACTCGATGATTTTCTTTCAAACCTTGTTTCATGGGATCGAGAGTGCTGTTGGTTCAACAGCATGGAAGGCCGGATCAGATCTCCCAGATTGAGCGATATTATGAAATATGCGTATGGTGTCGGAAATAATTTCAGGACAGATAATAAGGTATATGAATCAAATTATCCGATCCTTGTGGAACGTAGAGTAAGTAATGGAAGAATCCCTACAGAGATAGCAAAAAGCCTTGCAAATAAATGTTCCAACTTGCAGATATATGTCAAGGATAATTATTGGGAAGCCGAACGTCTATTATTTGTAACATGTTGCGTTTTAAGAAAATATTTAATTGATTCTACAGGAAAGGAGTATAGTATGGCACTGGAAAAAGATTTGCCGGATCGCAGCTATCAGTACGGTAGGCTGCTTGCTGTTTTCGAGAAAATCGAGGTTGATGCACTCTCTGGTACTGACACGAAGAGAGTGACAAATGCAATCAGGATGCAGAGCATGTTTGTTCGTCGTCCCGGGTACACATCGAAGATTATCCTGGAAAAGCTTAAGTCAGGATATTATCCGAGATTATCGGGACCCAAGGCTGGTGCTCTTGTCTACTACGAGAAGCTTATAGGGGAGATCATGAGCGTTATTTCTGCTTTCCCGATATCAGAATTTGATAAGCCTCTCGACGAGACTTATATCATGGGGTACTACCTGCAGAAAAACGATTTCTACAACAAAAAAACTAATGATAATGAGGAGAATTGAGAAATGAGTTTGACAAACAAAATCGATTTTGTAGCTTTAGTGAGTGTTTCTAATGCAAATCCTAACGGCGATCCGCTTAACGGTAATCGTCCACGTACAGATTATGATGATTTCGGCGAGATCTCGGACGTCTGTGTAAAACGCAAGATAAGAAACCGTATGCAGGATCTGGGGTGCAAGGTTTTTGTGCAGTCTGCGGACAATACCAATGATGGTTTCAAGTGCCTCAGCGAGAGGGCAAAATCAATCGGATTGGAAAACAGCTCTGAAGCTTACGCGGCGAAAGCTTGTAAGGAATGGATTGACGTCAGGAGCTTCGGTCAGGTTTTCGCTTTGAAGGGAAAGAACAACTCTGAAGGCGTATCGATCGGAATCAGAGGGCCCGTCTCTATTCAGATATCTCCGAGTGTTGATCCTGTTGATATCGTATCAATGCAGATAACGAAGAGTGTAAGCACGGAAGATGCCAGCAAGAAGGGCTCTGATACCATGGGAACAAAGCATTTTGTCAGATATGGTCTCTATGTTATCAAAGGGTCAATCAATGTGCAGCTGGCAGAGAAGACGGGATTCTCTGATAATGACGCGGACATCATAAAGAAATGTATTGAGACACTTTTTGTCAATGATGCATCTTCTGCAAGACCTGAAGGAACAATGGTTGTCAACAAGCTTTACTGGTTTAAACATAACTGTAAGGATGGTCAGTACCCGGCATACCGTGTTCACAACTCCATCAGAATTGAAAAGAATGCTGGTGTGAATGTTCCCAAGTCTTTTGATGATTATACCATCACCAGAGAAGAATTACCCGGTCTGGACTGTGAAGAGATTGAAGGCAGATAGTGGATTCATATCTTCTGATTTCCGGAATTCAGCACTACCTCTTCTGCCCAAGACAGTGGGGTTTGATCCATATCGAGCAACAATGGGCTGATAACTTTTTCACTGCAAGCGGAGAGGTAATGCACAGTAGAGTTCACGACGGCGGCTCTTCCTACAAAAGGGGAGAGTTGTTGTCCTTGAACTCGCTGCGTGTTTCGAGTGAGTCCCTCAGAATAGAAGGTGTCTGCGATGCTGTTGAGTTCCGCTCTTCTTCTGATGGCGTTGAACTTTTTGGACGCCCCGGAAAATGGTCGCTGATGCCGGTTGAATACAAGAGAGGTGAGTCCAAACCTGATGATTCCGATATTCTCCAGGTAGTTGCACAGACTGTTTGCCTAGAGGAAATGTTCAACTGCAGAATAGATAGGGCATCAATTTATTATGGAAAAACCCATAGTCGTGATTACATTCAAATTGACGATGCCATCAGAAACAAGCTTGTCAAGGTAGTTGAGGAGATGCACAGGTATTATGATCGTCACTGTACTCCGAAAGCTGTAAAATCCAGGAAATGCTCAAGCTGTTCGCTTGTGGATATCTGTGTTCCTGAAATTTTCGAAGAACAAAGTGCGTCGGAGTATATTCAAATACATGTTAAGGATGGTGAATGAGAAAACTGCTTAACACCCTTTATATCACTTCTGATGATGTATTCCTGTCTCTTGATGGTGAATGTATCGTTACCAATTATCCAGACAAGACAACGAAGATGATTCCGTTACACACCATTGAAAGCGTAGTATCGTTCTCACACAAGGGGGCCACTCCTGCTCTTATTGGAAAGTGTGTTAAAGAAGGAGTGTCAATGTCGTTCTACAGTCCTTATGGCAAATTCTTGTTTAATGTAGGTAATGAAGTTAACGGCAATGTTTATCTTCGGCGGGAGCAGTATCGTATTGCAGACAATGAAGAAAAGTCTCTTGATTATGCAAAGAGTTTCATTGAGGGAAAGCTGTATAACTGCAAATACGTGCTTCATCGCTACGTAAGAGATCATTCTGTGCAGGTCGACGTAGAAAAATTGAAAAGCACTATTTCATCATTGTCTGAAAGTTTGAAATCCGTCGAAGAAACAGAGAATATCGATATGCTGCGTGGAATAGAAGGAAAAGCTGCTGTTGGATATTTTAATGCGTTTTCTTGTCTTGTACTTCAGAATAAAGAGACATTTTCATTCAAGGATCGTGTTCGAAGACCTCCTACGGACCCTGTTAACGCACTGCTTTCTTTTGCTTACAGCTTGCTCTCAAATGAATGTTCTGCCGCATTAAGAAGCGTCGGCTTGGATCCCTACGTTGGATTTATGCATACAGATCGTCCCGGAAGACAGTCATTAGGTTTAGATCTTGTTGAAGAGCTGAGATCTGTTTTTGCTGATAGATTTGTACTAATGCTTATCAATAACAGAGTATTGAATGGTGATGATTTTGAGAAGAGGGAAAATGGGGAAGTCCTTTTGAAAGATGATTCGAGAAAAATATTTTTGAATGAATGGCAGAAGAAGAAAAAGGAAGAGATAGTTCATCCTTTCTTGAAAGAGAAAATCAAGTGGGGACTTGTTCCATATGTTCAAGCCCTCCTTCTTGCCCGTTCCATTCGTGGGGAATTGGATGCATATCCTCCTTTTTTCTGGAAGTGAATGTTATGCTTGTTTTGATATCTTATGATGTTTCTACCATAGACAGAAAAGGACGGAAAAGGTTAGCAAAGGTCGCAAAGGTCTGCTGCAACTATGGCCAGCGTGTGCAGAATTCAGTATTTGAATGTGATCTTGATTCTGCTCTTTTTGTAAAGGTCAAACACGAAATCTTACAAATCATTAGTCTTGAGGAAGATAGCATCCGCTTCTATAATCTTGGCAATAACTATAACAGTCGCATTGAACAATACGGAAAAAAAGTCTCATATGATCCGGAGGATACCCTCATTCTATAAGTGCGAACATCAGGGTGTCATTAGAATATTGGAAGGTTCGCACCATAATAACGCAATACTTGGTCTAAAAATAACGTTTTTTCTGCTTCTTTATTATTTAGAGAACCTTAAGTAATACTTTTGATGGCATAATCAAGCAATTATTGTTATATTTTTACCGTCGCTCCCTTCGCGGGGAGCGTGGATTGAAAGCATTTTCCTTGTCGTATGCGATTGACTTTTCAATGTCGCTCCCTTCGCGGGGAGCGTGGATTGAAAGAAGATGCAAAGAATGTAAATGCGTCCCTTGCTTAGTCGCTCCCTTCGCGGGGAGCGTGGATTGAAAGCCGACAGACAGCTCAAACTGGCTCTGGCAACCGAGTCGCTCCCTTCGCGGGGAGCGTGGATTGAAAGGTTA
>CAZKIT010000103.1:0-6649 GCA_964552905.1 uncultured Spirochaetaceae bacterium | reverse complement strand
TGTTCTCGACATCCTCTCCGACGTAGCCCGCTTCAGTGAGCGTCGTTGCGTCGGCTATTGCAAACGGTACATTCAGTTTCTTTGCAAGGGTTCTGGCGAGCAGGGTTTTTCCGGTGCCTGTAGGACCGATGAGAAGTATGTTCGACTTATCGATTTCGACACCGCTTTCCTTGATCTTCTCGGCGTATTTTATTCTCTTGTAGTGGTTGTAGACTGCAACGGAGAGCACCTTCTTGGCATCATCCTGACCGATGACGTATTCGTCGAGGTATTTCTTGATTTCCTCGGGGGTCGGAATTTCGAGAGACTCGAACTCGTTCTCCCCCTCGTCCTTCTTCTGCTTGCGGATTATATCATTGCATGTTTCGATGCAGTTCTCGCATATCGCGATACCCGGTCCGGTAACGGCACGGATATGTCCGTCAAGCGGCTGACCGCAAAATGAGCAATACTTAACGTTTCTAGCCATTCTTCCTCATCACTTTGTCGACAATGCCGTATTCTACGGCTTCGTCAGCGTTCATGTAGTAGTCGCGCGAGATGTCCTTCCTGATTGTTTCCTCGGTTTTTCCCGTGTGTGAGGCGAGAATCGACGTGGTCAGTCCCTTTATCCTCTGCATCTCCCTGTTCGTCACGATGATGTCGCTTGCCTGGCCTTCGGCACCGCCTGAAGGCTGATGGATCATGACACGTGCCGAGGGAAGGATGAAGCGGTTGTCCTTTGCTCCTCCTGCAAGGATGATGGCAGCCATCGAGCATGCCTGTCCTATGCAGATTGTCCTCACCGGGCATGCGATGTACTGCATCGTGTCATATATTGCAAGACCTGCCGTGACACTTCCGCCGGGTGAGTTGATGTAGAGGTTGATGTCCTTCTTCGGATTCTCGCTTTCGAGGAACAGAAGCTGTGCCACGACAAGGTCCGCCATTGCGTCGTTGATCTCGCCGTCGACGAAGATGATTCTGTCCTTCAGAAGTCTTGAGAAAATATCATAGGTACGTTCCCCCGTACCTGTCTGTTCAAGTACATAGGGAACGTATGTATTCATTTTGGGTTTAGCCAAGTCTTACTCCTCTTCGGCCTTCTTCTCGACTGCCTTGAAGCTGTTGTTTTCCACGAGGAACGGAACGACCTTCTGGTACTTGAGATCTTCCTTCACATATTCCTTGTAGGCATCTAATGACTTCGGATCAAGCTTCTCGTAAGCTTCCTTGCCGCCGAGTGCCTCGACGATTTCGTCGTCCGTCACTTCGAAGTCTTCCTTGTCTGCGATTGCGGAGAGGAGAATCTCTCTCTTCGCATCAACTTCAGCTTCGCTTCTCCAGGATGCGAGAAGTCCTTCCTTTGTCTGTCCGTTGTGCTTCAGCATCTCGAGAAGTGTCTTTTCGTCACCGAATGTCTGTCTGATGAAAGTATTCCACTGGTTTTCGAGAACGGAATCAGTCATTGCAGCAGGAACCGTGAAGGAAACCTTATCCATGAGTGCCTTCACGACAGCGTCGCCCTTGACGTTCTTTCTGTATTCCTCGGCTTTCTCCTCGAGGTCCTTTCTGACGCCGGCCTTGAGGTCTGCGACTGTCTTGTATTCGTCCTTGACGTCCTGTGCAAAGTCGTCATCGACTTCGGGAAGCTCCCTCTTCTTGAGTTTTGTGAGAGTGATGGAGATCTTCACGGTCTTGTTCTTGAATTCCTCTTCGGGAGCATCCTCCTCGCCGTAGGTCTTCTCCGTGTCCTTGCTCTCTCCTGCGCTCATTCCGATGATGTCCCCGTCGAGTTTGAAGAGGTTGTATGTCTTGCCGAGAGTGAGGGAGAAATCCTTTCTCGAGTAATCCGCGTTCTCGAGTCCGTTCTCGTAGACTGTGTAGTCGACTGTTGCGATATCACCATCCTCGGCAGGAGTTGTCTTGTTCACGACGATTGCGTTCTGATCTCTGAGATTCTCGATTTCCTTATCGACATCCTCGTCTGTGACCGTCTTGTCCGTGAATTCCACTTCGAGTCCCTTGTACTCGGGAAGGTCGAAGACAGGGAAGATGTCATACTTGACAGTATATGTGACATCGCTGTCCTTCTTGAACGGAAGGAGCTTTTCCTCGTCCTGAAGTTCCGGAACACAGTAGCTGATGGGCCTTTCCTTCTTGTCGAGTGTCTCGATTGTCTCCTTGAGAGATGACTCCATGAGGTCGAATGTGACTTCCTCTCTGACCTGGTCGCCGATTTTTCTCTCGACTACGGAAAGGGGAGTGTGACCCTTTCTGAAACCGGGCATTTCGATTTCCTTGGCATACTTGCCGATCTTTTCGCTGTATGCCTTTTCGATGGATGCAGCATCGATTGTAAGTGTCAACGATGCCTGACTGTTCCCTAAATCTGTAAATTTCTTTTCAGTTACCATTTTATCTGGAACTCCCTTGCAAATATGTTGTTACGCGATAGTAGCCAAACTAATATATACTTTTTCATTTTCTTTGTACATAAGTCACATTTTGAACATAAGCAGGAAAAAGAGAGAAGGGAAGGGAAAAAGGAGAAATTTCATGCATAAAACAGAAGAAAGGACACTAGAAATGTCCTTTCTCTCATCGCATCTGACGGAAATCAGATCAGTCGGAGTATGTCACGCCGAGCTTTGACAGGTCTGCCTCTGCGGGCTTTGTGACTGCATTCCACTCTGCGCTTGTTCCTGCATACCTGAATGTAATCGTGCTGCTCCAGTTGGCAGTAGAACCTGTAATCTCAGTGACGCTTGATGGTACCTCGAATTCGGTTATGCCGGATCCGCTGAATGCGTTCAGGTTGACGGCCGTTGTTCCGGATTCAAGAATTATTTGTGCTATACGGCGGAAAAAAGTGAAAAAAGCCGGTCACTAGGTCGCAAATTGTCCTAGTGGAGATGTCATACTGCTTACAGGAAGGACGCAATATGACAAACAATGAAATAGTAAAAAAGGCGGAGGAAGGGAAATACGACAGGGCCGCCGCATCACGCTTCATCCGTGATATGGAGCCGTTCATAAGGGCGGTGAGTTCCCGCTTCTATTCTCAGGAGAGGTTCAGACCCTTCAGTGACGACATCTTCGTCTCGGCAGAGATGGGCATGTACAAGGCCATGATGAACTTTGATTTCTCGAAGAAGGGATTTCTGAGCTATGCAAAGAAGTCCATCGAGATGGAAATCAGGCTCTTTCTCAGCAACGAGACACGCACCGTGAGGCTGCCGAGGTACGTGACTACGGCGCAGAAGCTCATCTCCGACTACAGGAGAATGAACGGGAGCGGTGACAGTGAAGGGGCCATGAAGGCTGCCGGGATAACGAGTGATAAGACATACCGCCTTGTAGAGAATGCACGCCTCTTCGACACTGTCTCCTCCCTCGACTTCGCAATCAATGAAAAGGGGACGGAACTGGGGGCTTTCGTTTCAGGCACTGCAGGTGTTGACGATGCGGTTCTGCTTTCCGAGACCGAGGAGGAAATGAAATCATCTCTTCTTTCCCTTTCTCCCGCGGAAAGATACATAATCGTCCATTCATTCGGACTTGACGGAGGACCGAAAAGGAAGAACAGGGAGATTGCGTCCGCACTCGGTGTCACACCGACGACGGTAATCGCCAGGCGCCGCCGCGCCCTCTCTCTTCTGAAAGAGCGTCTTCTTCCTTTGATGACATAGCTCCCTTTTCGGGATATGATTGAAGGCGTGAAAAGATTCATCCTTCTTGTTTCATTGCTTCTCATTCTTCTTGCATCATGCACAACCTTGAGACCGTCTGATGTTACGGAGACGGAGGAGGGAGAAAGAAGCGCCGTTGTGACGCTCGTTTCTGATATTGTATCGGCGGGAGAAGAGTGCGTGAAAGCGGAGGATTTCGAGGATATCCTTCCGTATTCATATACGGTCTACTCGTCTTATATCCCGTCATACGGCGACATAATGAAGCGCTACCTCACATCACTGGCATCTCTCGTGAATGAGGGAGTGTCGGCTCTTTTCCCGGATGTCGTAATCTCCGCCGGAGAGGAGGCTTCAGAAAGTGCGTATTCATATATGGAAGGTGAATCAGTGACGGCAACGCTGAATGCCCGGACAGGGGAAGCTCTCTCGGAGGCTCTCGGAGCATATCTTGAAGAGAGGGCGTCCGACATCGAGAAGGCATTCAGTGAGAGCAGAGAGGCCTTCGGCCGCGTGAAGAAGGCCTATGAGCTTCTCTCTGCGGTGTCGAAGGCTGTCGTGCTTCCCTCTGCTGAGCCCGTCTCTCCATCAGATATGGTGAGCACGGCCGTCGGCAGCTACTTCTCTCTTCTTTCGGCGGAGGAGACAAGACTCAGGAGCAATCCTCTCTACGGAGATGGAATCTTCTATCAGGGGGAGAAGGAAATATGAGCGACCTCTTTTCATCGGCTCCCGTCACATCCGAGCCTCTTGCCTCCCGCATGAGGCCCCGTAATCTTTCCGAATACATAGGACAGGATCATATTCTCGGTCCCGGAAGGCTTCTCAGACGTGCCATCCAGATGGACCAGCTTTCCTCGATCATATTCTACGGCCCTCCGGGAGTGGGGAAGACGACGCTTGCCCGTGTCATCGCGAATACCACGAAGAGCCACTTCTCGACTCTCAACGCCGTACTTTCCGGCGTCAAGGAGCTGAGGGAGGAGATAACAGAGGCGAAGAGTCGCCGTGACCATTATGGAATGAGGACCATCCTCTTCATCGATGAGGTCCACAGATGGAACAAGAGCCAGCAGGATGCACTGCTGCCGTGGGTCGAGAACGGCACCTTCATCCTCATCGGAGCGACGACCGAGAACCCATTCTTCGAAGTCAACAGGGCTCTTGTATCACGCTCGCGTGTCTTCCAGCTGAAACCCCTCGAAGAAGAGGACCTCAGAAAGATTGCCGAACAGGCCCTGAATGACAGGGAGCGAGGATACGGAAAATACAGGGTGACATTCGAGGAGGGAGCCCTCGAACACCTCGTTTCGGTCGCGTCCGGAGATGCGAGAAGCCTCCTCAATGCACTTGAACTTGCAGTCGAGACTACGCCCGAGCATTATCCTCCTGAAGAGGGCAGCGAGATATACATATCAAAGGAATGTGCCGAGGAGTCCATACAGAAGAAGGTCGTCCTCTATGATAAGGAAGGTGACTACCACTTTGATGTCATTTCCGCCTTCATAAAGTCCATCAGGGGATCCGACCCGGATGCTTCACTCTACTGGCTCAGCCGCATGGTGGCCGCGGGTGAAGACCCGAGGTTCATATTCCGCCGGATGCTCATAAGCGCCACTGAGGATGTCGGACTTGCGGACCCGAATGCCGTTGTCGTCGTTGAAGCCGATGCCGCTGCATTCGACAGGATCGGGCTGCCGGAAGGGCGCTTCCATCTTGCCCATGCCGCACTCTATCTTTCGACATGTCCCAAGAGCAACTCGACGCTCTCTTTCTTCGATGCCCTGAAGGAAGTCGAGGAGGAGAAGAGCAGGGAAGTCCCGAATCACCTCAGAGACGACTCTCGGGATGCTGTTGCATTCGGCCACGGGGAAGGTTACCTCTATCCTCATTCATATACAGGCCACTGGGTTGCCCAGCAGTATCTGCCGTCGGGCCTGCAGGGCCGTGTCTACTATAAGCCCGGTTCTCTCGGCTATGAGGGAAGAATCAGAGATGACGTATTGAGGCGCAGGGAGGCCCAGCTCGAGGCTTCGAGCGACGACTTCTTCCTCGAAAACTACACATATTCGCCGGACAGTTCGAAGAGGGACAGGTGGATCAAGCGTTCCCTTTCGGGACGTCCGGAGGCACTTCTGTCTCTCACGGACAGACTTTATGAAGGTCTGGATCTCAGACGCCACGAGAACGTCCTGGTCCTCAACGCATCGAACGGTCTTCTTCTCTATCCTCTGATGAGAAAGAACCCCGAAGGCTTGAGCGTCGCCCAGGTTGAAAGAGAAAGGGAGAAGGAGGTCATCGAGCACTTCTCACGTGAGATGGACGAAATACTGAGACCCCGTGTCATCGTATCAGCCTTGCCGGCTCTCTTCGATATGCTCGAAGACGGAATGCGCTTCGGAGCCGTCAGCGGCCGCAACACCCTTTCGCGCCTCGATGAGGATAGACCCGTTCTCCTTAAGATAAGATCATGCCTCGAAAAGGACGGGGAGTGCAGACTTCTCGAGACTGTTCCCTCGTTCTCTTCGCGCCTTTCGGACTTTGCAGACGGTCTTTTGAAGGAAAGGCTCAAAGATGCCGAAAGCGAAATCTACTCGAAGGACAATCCTCTTTTCTCCTGGGGGCTGGAAGAGCTTGAAGCAGCAGTGAAGGAAGTGTTTCCCTTTGCGACAGTGGAAAGCGAGGAGCTCACGGAGGAGAGACATATATCAAAGGAGAATGCCGGATCATGGTATGACGCCACGTATTCGAAATACGGTATGGAAAGGGATGCGTTCCTCTCCGCTTTTTCCGACAGAACCGTGAAGTGGAAGACCACAGTTGCCATAGTCAGGAGCAACACGCGGAGAGCGAAGGAGGCAGAAGGCAACGGTCACAGGGCGGTCGAGAAGCTCACGGCAAAAGAAAAATAAAGTTTTTTCACTTTCCTTGTTGACATAAAAACGGCGTTTCTTTATAGTCTCTTCTGTTGAAATTGC
>CAZKIT010000102.1:0-6672 GCA_964552905.1 uncultured Spirochaetaceae bacterium | reverse complement strand
GCATTCTATGACTGTACTGGTTTAACAAGCATTAGTATTCCCAGTTCAGTCACAACCTTCGGATATGGAATTTTCCGTGGTTGCACTAATTTGACAAATATCATTATTCCGTCCTCAATGAGTCCGGCTTCTGGAGCATACAGTGGCTGGGAAAACCTGACAAGCGTTGTCATTCCTGACACCGATACAAGTATTGGAGATAATGCATTCTCCGGTTGTAAAGGATTGAAAAGTATCTCAATTCCTGATTCGGTTCATTTCATTGGCGAATATTCTTTCGCTTGGTGTACTGGCTTATCGAACATTGAAATACCGAATTCGGTTATGGTAATCGGAGATTCGGCATTTGTCGGGTGTGAGTTTACAAGTATCATACTTCCTGATTCTGTCGCGGAAATTGGATTCACCGCATTTGAGAGATGCGAAAAGCTGGAAGATGTTACTATCGCCGGCCCTGTATATATGATTCAAAGGGAAATATTCTCTGGCTGTACTAATTTGAAGAATATCACAATACCGGCGAGTGTAAAGATTATCAGCAATAATGCTTTTTCATATTGTACTAATCTGACAAATATCAATTACCTTGGCACTAAGAAACAGTGGAATTCCATAGAAAAATATTCAATGTGGAACAACGGAGTTCCATCCACCTGTGTTGTCCACTGTACCGACGGAGACATCTCCATCTGACAAAGAAACCGGGGCAGAGCCGAAGAGGCCTGCCTCTTTTCTTTTCCCCTGATGTATCCGCTGAGAAATGCTTGATGGCAGAGGTACGAACCACGCCTGTGTCATGCTGTCTGCGTATTCCGGATTTCCTGTATTCAAGTGTAATCTCCGGGGAAAAAGCGAATAAGTGTATCCGACAGCTCGGGTATTGAATCACAGCCTCTGCATTCTGATTTGCCCGGACTTTCGGAATGTCATCTTCAGGGAAGAATTTCGATGATGACGTCCGTGAAGTCGGAGTGGATGAAGATAGCGCTGTTACGGTCGTTTCTGATGAGATTGCGAAGTCTCTCACTGGTTATCTCGAAGGGAACCTCGCCCTTTCTGTAGTGTACCTTCCCCCAGATACGGCTGTACTTCTGGAGGGCGAGGTACTCCTTTGCGGTGAGGGGGATTGTGCTGTGTCCGTTCTCCGAAGCGATGCATGCCCAGCGCGCGGCCTTGTACGGGGAGAGATGGAGGATGAGAAAGTCCTCGAAATTCATGTACGAGAAGCGGAAAGGCGGAAGTCCGTCCTCCTCTCTCTTCGAATAGTCCTTCCTCTCGTTCTCGTCACGTATGTAGATATCCCTGTCGACCAGTATCTCGATACGACTCCTTCTGTTTTTCCTGTGAACGGCGTTGTAGGCTTTCCTCACTTCCCTGTACTGGCCGTTCACGGCCTTCACGGGATAGAAGACCGTGTTGATCTCCTCTTCCCTGAAGTAGCGGTTGAGCTCATTGAGGTAGGCCACTTCGCTCTGGCCCTCCGCAACGACGATGATTATCCTCTTTTCCTCTGCCATAATCAGATATACGGGAAGGGAACGCCGGTGAAACGGCCTTCCAGGTAGTCGGTGCGGAACTTCGAGAGACTTCTCACACCCTCGATTTCACTCAGTCTCACTACAACGCTCCCCTTCTTCTTCGTCTTCTCGAAGAAGGCTATCTCCTCTTTTCTGATGAACGGGGCATCGAGAAGATCCGTGTTGTGCGAAGAACACACAAGCTGTGCCCCTGCTGTGTTGTAACGCCTGTCAAGGAAGAGCGACACGACCTGTCTCAGTACTATCGGATGAAGGGAGACATCTATCTCGTCGATGACGAGAATGCCTCCCGAGGAAAGTGACGCAAGGATGACGGAAAGAAGCGCGTAGAGCCTCTTCGTTCCCTCGCTCTCCTCCTCGAGGGAGAACCACAGCTCATTTCTATCCGCGTCCGTATGCTCCGTCTGCCACACATCCCCGTCCCTTATGTCGTCGACTGTGAGGTCGATTTTACGAGACAGAGATGTAATGTCTCCCAGGCATTCCGCCCTCGTCTTTTCCGAGAGGGAGACGTAGCGGGAAAAGCATTCGGAGACGGAATATGAGAAGGGATTGAAGAATATAACCCCATCTGTGAGAGAGCGCGAGAATGAATCTCTCTTCATCAATGAGACTGCAGAGTACACCTGTCTGCCGTCTCTGAGGCATGAAGGGGGTAAGGCGCATCCGGCTGCAGAGAGGCCCCGCTCGATACTGAAGACGGTTCTGCCGTCCTCAAGAAGACTCTCCGAGATGATTTCATCCTCATTGAAGGTGACACAGTGGGAATAGAGTCTGCCTTTGATGACCACATCAGAGGAAAATGTCGTGCCGTCGAGAGAGAGGAACCTGTCGGGAGTGTATCTGACACATTCCACACCGCCACTGAGGAGGGAGACATAATCCTTCATCGCCGAAAGCAGCGTGCTCTTTCCCGAGCTGTTCGCGCCGTAGATGACGAGAAGCGGCACCGCCCTTCTTTTTCCGTCCTCTATGAAGAGGAGCGGACTGGAGTCGCCGTAATCCTTCTTTCTCCTCTTTTCCCGGCATGAAAGGGAGAGTGTCGTATCCCGGATGCTGCGGTAGTTGGAAACACGGAGTGTATAAAGCATATTCACCTCCGTATCCATTGTAACACAGAGACGGAGGTGAACATCATTAATTTACTTCACTTTGCTGTCAGAAGCTGACCTTTGCAACCAGTACGACTTCAGGCTGTCCGCTTTCGCTGAAAGACGGAAGCATTGCAACGGATGAAACACCACCGTAGAGAGCATTCGAGAGTCTCTGGTTGTAGCCTGAAGCATAGAAGAACGGCCTTATGCATGTGAAGATCTTGTTTGCCAGTACAATGGAGTAGCCTGCAATCATATAGGACGCCGCAGCTGTTGCCGCCGCTGTCGTATCTCCACCGTTGGCTACATCATAGGCTGACTTCAGGTAGCCGCCGACTGCGAGGCCGTAGCCGCCGAGATCCGCGCAGAGAGAGATTGTTCCGCCGAGGGTATCTCCCTGGACATATGAACCTATTCCGCATCCGAGCAGAAGGTTGAGAACGAACGGAAGCGTCGCACTCTGCTTCTTTGATTCATACAGAGTAAGTTTCTGGGCGTCCGTCAGACCTGCCGAGAACTGCTGGATCTGCAGGACAGTGGAAGCATTGAGCTTCTTGTCGATCAAAGCCGTGCACGATGAGAAATCGTCCGCAAAAAGCGAACATCCGAGGAGGCACAATAATACCATAAGAACTGCTATTTTCTTCATTTCCTTTTCTCCTTATTGCAAAGATTCTCTCATACGGGAGGAAAGGAAGCAAGAGAAAAGACTTTTCAGACGACTTTCATCTCCCTGAGGGCCTTCGGGAACCTGAAAGCGAAGATTACCGCCGTATATGCTATTGCGAGAAAATCGGCAATCGGCTCGGCCATGAAGACGGCGAATGCCCGGTTCTGTGTATAGAGGTGAGGCATGATGTAGATGAGTGGAATGAGAAGGACGAGCTTTCTGATTACCGCGATGCTTATCGAGGCCGCAGCGACTCCCGTCGAAACGAATGTCATCTGACATGATATGAGAATACCCATGAGACAGAGCATGAGACAGTATGTCCTGAGAACAGGAACAGCATAGGCGACAAGAGCGCTCTGGGAAGTAAAGATGGAGGCGAAGAAGGACGGGAAGAGCTCAACGAGCGCCCAGACAGTCACGGAATAGAGCGAACATGCAAGAAGCAGAGTTCTGAAACACTTTCTGACTCTCTCCCTGTTCCCCTGTCCGAAGTTGTATGAAGTCAGGGGCTGGCTTCCCTGGGCTATTCCCTGGATGGGAAGCATCGCCATCTGAAGGACGGAAGTGCAGATTGTCATGGCACCTACAGCCGTATCTCCACCGTATCTGAGAAGTGAGGAGTTGAAACAGACGGAGATGAGACTCTCCGTGCTCTGCATCACGAAGGATGCCGCTCCAAGTGCAAATGACGGCGCGAGAAGCGAGAGAGGAACCCTCAGGTAGGACTTTTTCAGCTTCAGCGACGTATTTTTCCCTGTAAGGTAGATGATACAGAGGAGGCAGGATACAGCCTGACTGAGGACAGTCGCCAGCGCGGCTCCCCCGACTCCCATGCCGAAGGTGTAGATGAAAAGAGGATCGAGGGCGATGTTGAGTACTGCTCCGACTAGTACGACAAGCATGCTCGCGACAGTCTTTCCCTGGGCGGTGATGAATGCGTTGAGACCCAGTGTAAGCTCGACGAAGACAGTGCCGAGAGCATATATCCTCATATATGACTGTGCATATTCGATTGTGTTGGAACTTGCACCGAAGGCCAGAAGAAGCGGTCTCGCCGTCACTTCAAGGGCCGCGGTCAGCACGAGAGATATCACAATCTGGAGAGAGAAGCTTCCTCCGAGAATCTTCTCTGCAGTCTCCTTCTCCCCTTTTCCCATGAACATCGAGGCGCGGGAAGCGGACCCCGCCGAAACGAAGCACGCGAATGCGGAAATGAACATTATGAGCGGGAGACAGACTCCGACTCCCGTGAGGGCAAGGCTGCCCACACCCGCCATGTGACCTATATACACCCTGTCCACGACATTGTACAGCATGTTTATGACCTGCGCGGCCACGGTAGGAAGAGCAAGATGAAAGAGAGTTCGGCCGATGGGTGCTGTCCCGAGTTCATATTCCTTTGTCATTTCAGTCTCCATTGAGGGAAAAATAAGAACATCTTCAAAGTGCGTCAACGGTCCGCCGCATTAAAACGACATAACGGAAGAAATGTGTTCACTTTGTCCCGAAGAGTGACACTAGCTTATCCTTCTCTCCCTTCAGAGTTACTGACGCCGAGAAGTCTATCTCCTTCCATCTCTTCGTTTCGGTTTTCACGAAACATGGAGAGGAGCACGAGTAGCAGGCACTCTTTTTCATATATCTTGTGCGTCCGTCGCTCTTACGGGACTTTACCGTGAGTATCTGTCCTGCGGGACAGAAGACACTCTTTTCGTCCCTGCTTCTTACAAAGAACCCATTCTCTGCAAGAAGCCGTCTCTCTCTGTCGTTCATGTTCAGAACGGTATCCGGTGTTTTCATCTTCGTCAGATCCGGAATCCGTCCAGGCCCAGGACCCTGTGCATGAGACAATGACAGTCAGCGTAGTCAGCGTCCTCGTGGAAGTGACCGAAGAAACTCTCCCTCCATCCGCCTCCACTGGATGTTATCTCCTCCTCGAGGGCACGGATCATGGACTCCACAGGGTCGAAGAATGCGGCAGAAAGATGAGGAAACATCTTCATCTTCATTTCCGGAGTCGTAGTGTGAGAAAGAAAATAATCAAAGCTGTAATCATTACATCTGAGCGTCTCGAAGGCGTAATCGAGTGTCTCCCCGGAGGGAACCTCCTCCTTCCACCAGGTCTTTCCCCACAGAGCGACCATCTCCGGGTCTGTACGCCAGGCTTTGTCTATGCTCGATGCTCCTCCGAAGACGAAGAATCTTCTCCCTTCAATGGTATACATGTGCCCCGTGAGAAGACGGTATGTGTTGCCGCCGAATACGCTGACGGTGTCCCCGTACATCTCCCGGGTCTTGAGTTGCCTCATCCTCGTGTAGTTCTCGTGATTGCCGTCAATGAAGAGCACACGGTACGGCCTCTTCTCATCCAGCCATATCTTTTCAACACTTTCGTTCCACGAGAAGCCGAAGTCTCCGAGTATGATGAGAGTATCTTCTTCAGTAAGGGGATTTCTCTTCATCCTCTCCCTGAAGTCTTTGATGTCGCCGTGAGTATCGCCTGTGAGATATATCATTCTTCTCCCCCTAACTATCAGAGAATATAATACATTATCAGATCCTGACAGCCGGGAATATATGATTTTTCCATAGTGTATCCGCTCCTGTAACACGGGGAAAGGCACTTCCCTTCAAACCGTGAAAAAGACGAATGGGAGATACACTCCGTCTCCGTCTCATTCTCCCCCTTCTTCGAAACAAACGACATGAGAAAAAACACATCTCTTTTGTGCGGGAAAAAGGCTGACAGTGAACGTATGAGACAGAATGACGGACGGAAAGGAATCACTGCTTCTTTCCCATGCTCTGCAGAAGATGAATGAGTTCCATGTCCTTCTCCGTCACCTTGAGGTTGGAGGAAACCCTGCCCTTTCCTTCACCCTTGTCGACGGAGACCGCGATGACGTCGCCGACCTCGATGGGATGCGTGCATATATATGTCAGGAACTGTGTGAACTTCGGATGCTCCTGGGCAAACTCGCCGTAAGCCTTCTGCATCTTGAAAATATCCAGTGGATTCATGTTGTCTCCTTAAACGAAATGAAGGGAAAGCCGGAGCCTTCCCTTCTGTTTTAGCACATTCTGCGCTTATTTGATATCGTTTCCTGTGAGTTCCTGTCTGAAGGAAGTTGCACTCTCGCCGTCCTTGCCGGGCTTGTAGAGCATAGGAACAGCTGCATAGAGAGCAGCACATACGACAAGGTCGTGCTTCCATGTGATTTCGTTAGGAGCATGAGCCTGGCTCTCGGCGCCCGGTCCGAATCCCACACACGGGATACCGTATCTGCCCTGGATGGAGACACCGTTTGTAGAGAATGTCCACTTGTCGCAGAGAGGTCTGCCTTCACGTGTTGACTTTGCCTTGTCG
>CAZKIT010000101.1:0-6715 GCA_964552905.1 uncultured Spirochaetaceae bacterium | reverse complement strand
AGTATCTTACCTTTTCAGTAAATGAGGAGAGAAGGGAGTCTATCTCCTCAAGGAGCGTCTTCATTTCACCGGCATTGCGGATGGCTCCACCTGCAGCGCTCATCTTCTTCTGGAGATTATCCATGACGGCGGAGACGTTGCTTTCCGTTCCCTTTGCAGATGAAGCTATGTCTATGACATCTTCCAGAGCCTTGCTGAGAATGGATTGGAATTCCTCATCGGTGTGGGCATTCTCGTCTTTCCTCTGGGAAATGTAGAGTGCGGCACGTGAAGATCCCACCTGGCCTGCATTGAGTGCGGATCCGCCCGGACGGTAGATGCCGTGGCTTCCCGCAGCTTCCCCGACGACGAAGAAGCCTCTTATGTTGCTCTCCCACCATGCGTTGATGTCGAGACCGCCGTTGTTGTGCTGTGCGCACAGTGCGATTTCGAGAGGCTCTGTTTCGAGGTCGACTCCCTTGTCGCGATAGAATTCGATGGCAGGGCTGTTCATTATCCGGAGTCTTTCGATGGGCGTCTTCACGAGAGCATCTGCCTTCGAGAGGTAGTCGTATGCTTCCTTACTCAGTTCATCGAATGAGAAGTTTCCTTCCATCGGGTCCTTCGTGAAGTCCAGGAAGACTCTTCTTCCCTTTGTCTGTTCGATGTAGACGAGTATGTCGATTATAGAGCTTCCGCCCTTTACCTTTCTCACGTCGAACGGCCACTGGTAACCCTTGAGGAATACCGAGGTCAGAAGGTCTGAACGGGACGTGAAGAAGTCTGAAAGGAACTCCCTTTCGTCGGAGCCGTCTGCTTTTGTCGAGATGAAGCGCGGAAGAACCTGCATGTATGTTCCCGAGACATTCCATCTCGGATTGACGGAAGCCAGTCCGAACTGCCACTCCGTGAGATTCCTGCCCCGGACTCCGGCTTCGAATGCCAGCCCTGTGGAGCCGTGCTGACTGACCGGGTAGACCGAGGAGGAATATATTCCGCTGGGACCGCCTGTCGCCCACACGACGTTTTCCGCCTCTATCGTGACATAGGTGTTCCTGTCCTTGTCGAGGGCGACAAGTCCGCAGGTTTTCCTTCCGTCGGAGAGAATCCTTATTACCTGAAGCCTGTCGCGGAAGGGAACGCCGAGAGTCCCTGCTTCCTTCTCGAGTGCGCGTGTCATCTCGCGTGAAGTGTAGGGACCGATGCTTGTCGCTCTCGTCCTCGGGTCGTGGTCTGTCTTATAGCCGACGTATTCTCCCCATCTGTTGACGGGGAAGGGGAGTCCGAGAAGACACAGGTGCATGAAGCCCTGCGTGCTGAGAGCGGCTTCCGCGAGTGCTATGTCCCCGTCGACAGCCTTCCCGTCATAGAGTGTCTCCGCCATCGCCCTGACGGAGTCGCTCTCTCCTCCGCTGAGTGTGAGCTTGTAGTATGTCTGCTTGTCGGAGCCGGTGTTGCGGCTTGTGCCTGCATCCTTGTCCTCGCTGATGAGAAGTATGTCATCAACCCCGTTCTTCTTCAGAGAGACTGCCGTGTTATAACCGCTTGCGCCCGTACCGACTATTACGGTGTTTACCTTTATCCTTTCGTTTTCCATCTTCAGCCTAGAGCCTCTTTATATGAAAACCGCCGTCGATGTCGATATGGTTTCCTGTCGTGTAGAGGAACTTGTCGGAGACAAGTGCGCTTACCGCATTCGCGACATCCTCGGGGTAGCCCCAGCGCGCGATGGGAAAGAGGCCCTCTTTGATGAGTGCGTTGTATTTTGCTTCGACTGTACTCGTCATGTCAGTTGCGATGACACCCGGTCTCACTTCATTGACGATGATTCCCTCTCCCGCAAGTCTGTCGGCATAGAGTGTCGTCAGCATGCTGATTCCCGCTTTCGATACGCAGTATTCTCCGCGTGATGTACTCGACACCTCTGCCGAACACGAGGAGACGTTGACGATGCATCCTCTTCTTCCGTTTACCAGGTCCTGCTTTACCATCACCTTCGCAACAGCCTGCGTCATGAACATGTTGCCCTTCGTGTTGATGGTCATGACCCTGTCCCATGACTCCTCCGTCATCTCGAGGAGGTCAGCTCTCACAAGGGGAGCAACGCCTGCGTTGTTGACGAGAACGTCAATGCGTCCGAACTTCTTCACTGCCTCTTCGACGATTCTCTTTCTGTCGGAAGTCTCCGCGACGTTCGCCTTGACGTAGAGTACCTCCGCTCCTTTTTCCTCGACTTCCCTTACGGCCCTGTCGTTCTTCTCCCTGTCGCCTGTCGCGACCATCACGATGTTATAGCCATCCGAGGCAAGCTGCTTTGCTGTCGCAAGTCCTATGCCTCTTGATGAACCTGTTATTATTGCTGTCTTTTTCATCTCTGCTGCTCCTTTATTATATGCTTTCCATTTCTATTCTGTCGAGGAATACCGCTTTCCCGCCTTCTGCATAGACTCCGAAGAGTGCGCCCGTGAAGCACATGTTCATGCATCCCTCTGCCGCAAGTCCGTAGACCGTTGCCTTTCCCAGCAGCCTTCCGCCTGCGTAGAAAAAGTAGTTTTCGTCATCCGATCTTATCTCAAGCTCAAGCGTGGAAGCGGGGGGAAGGGTGATGCTCTCGGTCAGTGCCTCGAAGTCATGAATATGCCTTATGAGGGAGACGCAGACCTTTTCTCCGTCTTTCCGTACTTCCATTCTGTAGTGGTAGTCGGAAGAAAGGTACGACGTTATTCCCGCCTTTCCTTCGAGTGACTGCAACTCCAGCGTTACTGCCATTCTCTCGCTCAGCCCCTTCTGCCTGAAGAGAAGCATCGTCGGGTGTCCGAGATGGATGTTGATTCCCTCTTCGCCGTTGAGCGTGAGAGTCCTGTTTACCGTGTCGACCAGGTAGCAGTCCGTTTTCGGAACACGGACCTTGAGGTAAGGGTACGTTCCGATGTCATTCGAGAATGAGACCGAGTAATCCTTGTTTATTTTCTGCTCCGGTCCGTCAGCGTATTCAAGTTCGACTTTCCCGCCGTCTCCGATTACGCACCAGCCGTCCTTCCAGCCGACGGGGGCGAGGAACGTCTCGCGTCCGAGGTGATGCAGAAGCGGTTTTGGCTTCACCCTGATTCCGAGGAAGACCGCCCACCATCTGCCGTCCTTATCCTCTATAAGGTCTGCATGACCGACGGCCTGGATGGGATGCCTCTTCCTTGCGACATGGGAAAGAATCGGATTCGACGGATTCTCTTCATACGGACCGTAGATGTCCTTCGAGCGGAGCATTACCTCGTGATGACCGTATTCCGTGCCGCCCTCGGCTTCCATGAGGTAGTACCAGCCGTCTCTGTAATAGACGTGCGGTCCCTCGACAGACGGGCCTCCGCAACCGGCAGTGAGCAGTTTCAGCGGTTCAAGAAGCTCTCCGCTGTCGGGATTGATGAAGGCGCCGACAATGCCTTTGACACCGTCCGATTTGCCGTTTGAGGTGTAGAAGCATCTTCCGTCGGGAAGGAAGAGGAGGGACGGGTCGATTCCGTCCTTTACTATGAATGCGGGGTCCGACCATATACCCGATTCGATGTCGTCGGTGTGTACGACGAAGTTGCCGCCTGTATACTTGTTTGTCGTGACGACATAGAAGCGACCCCTGTCATTGACACGGATCGTCGCGGCGTAGAGCCCCGAACTCGCATTTGCCGCAGAGAGGTCGAGCTGCTCCGGCCTCGAAAGAACGCCGCTTACATAGTCCCACGTTACGAGGTCGGGACTCTTCCAGACCGTTACGCCCGGGAAATACTCGAAAGTCGAATTCACAAGATAGTAGAAACCGTTCCAGTACGTGACTGAAGGGTCCGGCGCAAAGCCGGGTATGACAGGATTCTTGAACATGACCCGATTATTACACCCCTTGGAAAGAAAAAACACCTGTAAAGTTTTTCTGCCAGAATTTAATTTTCGGCAGTTTTCTTAACACTGGGTCTGTTATTTCTTGCAAGTTAACGAAAAATTGCTGAGAAAAACACGAAATTAACAAAATCTGCTGTAAAATTCTGTCACATCGAGTTTTTATTTTGTCAATTTTTTCTATTCTGAGAGTAGGGCATACTACATAGCGAAAAAGGCGGTCAGTATGAAAAAGAATCAACTGCAGAAATCACAGGATATACCCCTCGGCCTCAAGATGAAGAAGGACTGGTCAAAGTATAAGACCCTTTACTTCCTCTTCATTCCGGTACTTATCTATTACATCATCTTCCAGTACGGCTCGATGTTCGGTCTCATCATCGCATTCGAGGATTACAAGCCCAGGCTCGGCTTCTTCGGTTCGAAGTTCGTCGGCCTCAAGCACTTCAAGAACTTCTTCCAGGATTATTACTTCAAGAGAACTCTCTCGAACACGATCAGAATATCTGTAACGAACCTCATATTCACATTCCCGTGTCCTATTCTGCTTGCAATCTTCATCAGCGAGCTCAGGAGCAGGAAGTATTCGAAATTCGTCCAGACAATCACGTACATCCCTCACTTCGTGTCTGTTGTCGTCGTCACGAGCATCCTCATGGACCTCACATCACGCACCGGTGCCGTCACCACGTTCCTCTCCCATTTCGGATTCGAACCGGTGACGATGCTCAATGAGCCGAAGTACTTCCTTCCTCTCTACATCATCTCCAACATCTGGCAGAACGTGGGATGGAACTCCATCATCTACCTTGCCGCACTCCTCGGAATAGATGCACAGCTCTATGAGGCTGCGAAGATAGACGGAGCGGGGAAACTCAGACAGCTCTGGTCAATCACGCTGCCGTCTCTTCTGCCGACAATCATCATCATGCTCATTCTTCAGATAGGAAAGATGTTCAACGTCGGTTATGAGAAAATCATCCTCATGTACAACTCCCTCACATACGAGGTCGCGGATGTCATCAACACATACGTCTACAGAGAGGGTCTTCTCAACATGAATTATTCGTACGCATCCGCCGTCGGCATGTTCAACTCGGTAGTATCGTTCATACTCGTATGGGGAACGAACAAGATATCGAACAAGCTCACCGGCTCGGGTCTCTGGTGATAGGAGGAAGGAAATGAAAGTCAAATATACAACAGGTGAACAGATTTTCCACGCTTTTGTCGTACTTATCACGATTCTTCTCGTTCTTGCGGTAATCATCCCGCTGATGAGCATCGTATTCGCATCTTTCTCCGATCCCTTCGAAGTCATGAAGCATACGGGCATCTACTGGCACCCCGAGAAGTTCTCCCTCTACAGCTACAAGATGGTCTTCCAGGACAAGAGCATCCTCACGGGTTACATGAACACGCTCTTCGTCGTAATCGTCGGCACATCGCTCAACCTTGCGCTCTCGATCATCGCGGCATATGTTCTCTCCCGCAAGGGACCTAGGCTCATCAAGTTCTTCACACTGATGATCGTCTTCACGATGTATTTCCAGGGCGGTACGATTCCGACGTACATCATCGTCGACAAGCTTCATCTTGTCGGCTCGAGATGGGCGCTCATTCTTCCGTCAGCCATCAACACATTTAACCTCATCGTTCTCAGGACGGCAATGGCTGCTGTTCCCGAGTCCCTTCCGGAGTCGGCAATGATCGACGGTGCGGGACATGTCACGATTCTCACAAGAATCATGGTTCCCGTCACGAAGGCTTCGATTGCGGTTATCCTCCTCTACTATGCAGTATCGCACTGGAACTCTTGGTTCCCTGCAATGATCTACCTCAGGAAGAAGAGCATGTACCCTCTGCAGCTGATCTTGAGAACAATCCTGGTTCAGGACGAGACATCGACCATGTCGTCCGGCTCTCTTGATTCCCTTGCGCTCAGTTCGGATTCCGTGAAGTACGCAACGATAGTCGTCGCAACGGCTCCTATCCTTGCAGTCTATCCGTTCCTGCAGAAGTTCTTCGTCAAGGGCGTCATGGTCGGCGCCGTAAAGGGTTGATGATATGTTCGTTCCCGGTATTGTCAGTGCAACCTTCAAGACAGAAAGCGTTGAATATGTGATTTCCGTGGCGAAGGAGGCGGGACTTGAAGCCGTCGAGTGGAGCGAGAACCACCACATCCGGAAGGGTGATTCCGCTTTTGCAAGAGAGACAGCCGAAAAGACAGAGGACGCCGGCCTCGAGATTGCAGGCTACGGTTCCTACTACCGCCTCGGACAGAACATGGAGATAAGGGAGAGCCTCGATACTGCAAGTGCACTCGGTGCATCTCAGATGCGTATCTGGGCGGGAAACACTCCCTCCGCTTCACTTGGAGAAGAGGAGAGGGCTTTTCTCATCGAAGAACTCGAGAAGAGCACCAAGACGGCTGAAAGCTACGGAATCGTTCTCAATCTCGAGTGGCACAAGAACACGCTGACTGACACCAACGAGTCCGGTCTTGATACACTTGAAAAAGTCTCCAGCCCGTATCTCAGGACACTCTGGCAGCCGACACAGGCTCTGACGTTCCGGGAGAGGAAGGAAGGACTGGAAATGATAAGGCCGTTCCTTTCCTACCTCCACGTCTACTACTGGGACGAGACAGGAAGAAGACCCCTCTCTGAAGGGATCAATCACTGGAGAGAGTATTTCTCCCTCCTGGACAGTGAAAAGAAATATTATGCGCTCCTCGAATTCGTGAAAGGGGACAGCAGAGAACAGTTCCTCGAGGATGCAAAGACACTCAGGGAACTCATAAAAGGAGAGAATTGACTATGGCTGATATGCATATCGACTGTTTCGACAT
>CAZKIT010000100.1:0-6738 GCA_964552905.1 uncultured Spirochaetaceae bacterium | reverse complement strand
CATGACGGTTTGATTACCGAAGAAAAGGCAGCAGAGAAGGCAAATGTTTCTGTTGAAGAATTCAGGAAACTTGTAGCTCAGTATTCATGATGTCCTCGCGCACAGCAGGAAGCCGTAAAGCAGGGACTGCAACAGAGACACCGGATGGGAATAGTTTCCCGGAGGTGTCTTTTTCTCTGAAAAAAGATGCCGTCTGTTCTCCTTACAGCGGCATCCGGGAATGTGTGTTCAGCGTCGGGCTCTATTTGAAGGTCTGCTGGTAGCAGTATT
This sequence comes from uncultured Spirochaetaceae bacterium, assembly GCA_964552905.1. Classification (GTDB taxonomy): domain Bacteria; phylum Spirochaetota; class Spirochaetia; order Sphaerochaetales; family Sphaerochaetaceae; genus Ornithospirochaeta. Next base: position 6,468 of record CAZKIT010000100.1, on the reverse strand, counting down.
CGAATCCGTAACCGAATATCTTGAAAAGGTATGTTGATGTTTCTCCGCCGTCCTCGATTGTTATGTGCATCAGAACAGATCTGTTCTCGACAAGAGCCTCGAAGAGGTCGAGTGTAGAGGAGAGCAAGATGTATCTCGTCTTGCTGTCGTAGGTTCCGTTTCCGAGTTCTATCTCCTTGTTGTCTGCAAGAATCTTGACTGTAATCGATGCCTTCTTGCCGTTTTCAAGAGACAGAAGTTTCTCCCCGTCTTCGAGAAGTTCGATTTTCACGTCATCGCGGTCACACATGACTGTAGCCTTCAGTTCGGCATCCCTGACACTGTCATTGCTGTAGCTTCCGTCACAGACCGTCTTTATGTAAGGCACACCAGTCGACTTCCTGAAGTCGTTGAGGTAGTAGGCCTTTCTCCATGATCCGTAGTTGCCTTTGGCATCCACGTCTTCCATATATTCTTCCCCGGTCTCCGTCCCGCTAAGGCTCATGCAACCGGTGAGTGCAAACAATAAAACCAGAGCTGTAAGCACAACAAGAAATCTCTTCATTAAAAATATAACCCCGTAGTGTAATGCTATAGTAATGACGCAGAATGCTCAAATCAAATAATGTAAAGTAATGTAAAGAATTATTTACGTTCAGGCTGTGAGCGGCCAGTCTTTCAGCCTTTTCACCGGTTTCTCCCGGAGAAACGGAAGAACATGTATCTACCTCTCCCGGAGTTCTCTGAGTATCTGGTCGATATCACCGATGAGACAGACTGACCTGTCACGGATGAGAGAGGGACAGACAGCCTCTCCCGAGTTTATGCTTGCATAGACGGCATTTTCATTCGACGCCGTCATCTCCCAGAACGGGTATTTGATGATCCCCGGGGTGTTGTATCCGACACCGAGCTCGAGAAATAGTATTCTCCGTCCCTTTCTTGTCTTCAGAAAGTTTTCATATCTTTTCTCTGCCGCCTTCCAACCCTCGTCCTCGACGAAGCTGTTGTCGGCGCGGAGATTCATCTTCATCACTCTTTTGCAGTGTGGACAGTGCGGAATGAGAGAGGACGGAATCTTCATGTCCTTCTGTTCGGCGTACATTCTTCTGACGGCTTCCTCGTTGTCGTATGTCTCCTCTCTGCACGGGCCGCTGCACTGCCAGAGACCGTAGTCTCCCTGCGTGTAGAAGAGCCTCTTCTTGTCGAACCCTGCCTTCTGGAAGCAGTGGTCCACATTCGTCGTTATGACGAACAAGTCTTTGTCTTCGACAATATCCCGGAGAACGGAATACGTATCCTTCGGCGGATCCGTGTATCTGTTGATGAATATGTATCTGCTCCAGTATGCCCATTCCTCTTCCGGTGTCGGAAAGGGATAGAAGCCCCCCGAGTACATGTCGCTGAAGCCGTACTTGTTCCTGAAGTCGCTGAAGTACCTCTCGAAGCGCTCTCCCGAATATGTGAACCCTGCGGATGTGGAGAGCCCCGAGCCTGCTCCAATCACTATGCTCTCTGCATTCGAGAGTGCCTTCTCAAGGTTGCCGATGCTGTTCTTTTTCTCCGTGAGTCCCTCCAGAATCATATGTACTCCTTTCTGGTATCTGATTATACACACCGATGACCTTTTTCTAACCGGTACTCCCTTCAATATTGCTTTTTTTGTATCTATGGTCAATTCTTAATACTGCTTTTTTTGCAAATTTTAAACATTTCTAATATTGCTTTTTTTGCAAATCGGTTGGACAATCAGAGAGAAGGTTATCAGTAATGCTGTTTAAGAGAAAGATTTATCAGAAATTAAAGGAGTGGAAGGAAAACAGTAAAGGAACAACATCGATTCTTGTCGAAGGTGCGCGGAGAATAGGAAAGTCTACAGTCGTCGAAGAATTCGCCGAGAAGGAGTATGACAGTTATATACTCATCGATTTTGCGAAGAAGGATGCAGCAGTCGAACGCTTCTTTCTTGAACACATGAATGATCTGGATACACTGTTCATGCTTCTGTCCACATACTACCATGTGAATCTTGTCAGAAGACACTCTGTCATTGTTTTCGATGAAGTCCAGGCCTTCCCGTTTGCCAGGGCGGCAACAAAATATCTGGTGGCTGACGGAAGATATGATTACATAGCTACAGGTTCTCTTATATCCATAAGGGAAAATGTGAAGGACATCTTGATTCCATCCGAGGAAGAAAGCATTCAGATGTACCCGATGGACTACGGAGAATTCTGCGAGGCACTGGGCGAGTCCCAGATTCTTGAATATATAAAGTACTGTTATGACAGGAAGATTCCTCTTGAGCGTGGCCTGCACAACAAGGCGATGCTTCTCTTCAGACAGTACATGCTTGTCGGGGGAATGCCGCAGTCGGTTGCTGCCTTCGTCGAGGATCAGAAGAATTTCCAGCGTTCAGATTCACTGAAGAGAGGCATTCTCAGAATTTACCACAGCGACATAATGAAGATAGACAGACGGTACAAGACAGTTGTTGCAGGAATGTTCGACGAGATTCCTGCCAATCTCTCGAAGCATGAGAAGCGTGTCACATTCAGGAATCTGGATACGCGGGGTGACTCATCAGATACTCAGAAGGCCCTGTTCTGGCTGCGGGAGGCCATGATAACGAACCAGTGCTTCCGGACATCGGATCCCTCGGCGGCCCTTGCTCTGAATGCGGACGAATCCTTCGTCAAATGCTATCTGTCAGATACAGGACTGCTCTTCAGCCAGGCCTTTGATGAGAATTCCCTTCTCAAGGATGATGTATACAGACAGATTCTTAACGACAGGCTCTCTCTCAACGAGGGAATGTTCTACGAGAACGTGGTTGCCCAGATGCTTGTTGCCGGAGGTCATAAACTTTACTTCTATACACAGTACAACAGGGAAAAGGGCCGGAACGACATCGAGATAGACTTCATAATTTCCAACAACAATAAGCTGAAGTACAGGATGTACCCGATAGAGGTCAAATCCGGGACCAACTATTCGATTGTCTCCCTCCAGAGGTTCATGGAAAAATACAGAAGCAGAATCGGACAGGCCTATGTAATCCATCCGCGCAACTTCATGATAAAGGATGATATAGTCTATCTTCCTCCGTACATGGTTCCGTACCTCTGATCCGACAACGGAATCTGTCAACTTATTTATCAACCTACGGGGGATTATTTATCAACTTTGTGGCGGATTATCTGTCAACCCAACCGGTACCTTGTATCGAGTAAGCGGGCCTTTCCCGGGTGGTGCTGTCCGGCGTGGAACAGATGATGTGCAGAAACAGGATGACGAGGCTGCTGGAGAGTGGTAGGAATAGTGCAAAAGTATGACGAAAGCGATTTTTGTCATAATCAAGTTTATGTAATGACTGAAGTTGCAGTTCGGATATGTGAAAAACTGTCAAATTTTGAATACGTTTTTGTCCAACGAGTGAGCGTTTTTATTTTACAGATTCACGACAGAATTTTATCCGTATGAATTCCAGAAAAAATGTCACTATCACAGAATTCGGAGCCAGAGGTGACGGCTCGTGGGATAACTCGAAGGCCTTCGAGGAGGCATTCAGAGAGACCGGCGTGACCGTAACCGTGCCTTCGGGCATATGGCTTACGGGGCCGATTACACTCAAGTCAGACTCCACCCTCATCATCGAGAGCGGTGCTGTGATTAAATTCATTCCCGAGCCCGAACGCTATCTTCCCGTATATACAAGATGGGAGGGGGTTAGATGCTATGCAATGCATCCTCTTCTCTATGCCGAGAATGCAGAGAACGTGACTGTGGAAGGTGACGGCGTCATCGACGGAAGCGGAAGAAGATGGTGGGAGCTTCTCTGGGACAAGAAGAAGCGTAATGCCGGTCCCGAGACCGGATACGAGAAGAATCTTGCCTCCCTCAATCCCGGCTACGAGAACGAGCCCTCGGGCGGCGGCGGAAGACAGATGCAGTTCCTGCGCCCGGCTTTCGTCCAGTTCAACAACTGCACTGACGTGACGCTCAGGGGTATAAAGATAATCGAGTCCCCGTTCTGGACTGTTCATCCTCTTTTCTCGCACAATGTAAAGATTGACGGCATCACGATATTCAATCCCTCTGACAGCCCCAACACCGACGCAATCGACGTCGACAGCTGCACCGGAGTCTCGATTACACGCTGCTACATCAACGTCGGAGATGACGGTATCACGATAAAGAGCGGGGCCGGAGAGGACGGTCTCAGGGCAGATAAGCCCACATACAACGTACTTGTCGACTCATGCACGGTATCCTCCGCACACGGCGGTGCCGTAATCGGAAGCGAAACTGCTGCAGGAATCAGGGATGTCGTCTTCTCGAACTGCTCGTTCATCGGAACCGACAGGGGAATAAGAATCAAGACAAGACGGGGACGCGGCGGCACGATCGAGAATCTCACGTTCCGCAATATCTCCGTTGACGGATGTCTCTGTCCGTTCACATTCAATATGTATTATAAGTGCGGTGCGACGGATGACGGTCTGTTCTCCCTCGATCCGCTTCCCGTCAGGAGCGATACTCCGCATATCAGGAACATCGTGATAGAAAACGTTACGGCAACGGACTGCAGAAGCAGCGCCGGCTTCATCGTGGGACTTCCGGAGTCCGCGATCGAGGGTGTCACAATCCGCAACTCATTCTTCTCCGTCAGTGCATCGTCCGATGCGGATCCGAAGGAGTCGGAGATGTACAGAGGTCTTCCGGATGTGAAGGAGAAGGGCGTCAGAGTGCGTTTTGCATCCCTGAAGCTCGAGAACGTGGTAGTCGAGGGAGTGAAGAAACTTCTCGTCGAAGAGTAAAAAAGTGTACATTGCACGATTCTGACAAGTCTATGAACAGTTACGACTACTGTTTGCGGACCGGAAAAGTGCAATTTAAGATTTATCGTAGGTTGTAAAATAGAGTGATGGAGAGAGAAAGAAGTCTTACCGGGTACAAGTCAGCCGATCTGATGATCTGGGTAATCATGCTCGGAGTGTTCGAAACTCTCATATGCAAGGCGGGTTCGTCCTGGTTTCGGAATCAGCCGTATATTCTTTCCCTCGTTCCCGCACTTTCTGTTATAATCTACATGAGATGGTCTCTCTGGGGCGTCATGTATGCCGCCATCGGAGGCTTGTTCACGTCTCTGGCTCTGTCAGGCGGGTGGAAGCAGATGATCATGTATATTATCGGGAACATGCTTTCTCTGGTGGTATTCCTCCTCATGAAGGCACTCGGTAAGGAGAAGGTAAGAACGAGCTTCTTTCTTTCGGCATTGTGTGCCGTTCTGACGGCGCTTTCGATGCAGGCGGGAAGGGGCCTTGTGTCGCTCTGTATGGGGTCCGGAATCGGAGCAGTGGTGGATTTCATCACCACCGATGCCCTCAGCGGGGTTTTCGCTGTGATTATCACGGCGATTGTCCGTAAAAGGGACGGTGTTTTCGAGGACCAGATGTCATACCTGGTGAGACTGAAAAGAGAAGAAGAGGAGAAGAAGAATGAAGGTCACAGCTTCTGATTATCTTGATTACGATGAAAGTACCGGTACCTGGCACGAGAACAGTGAACAGAAGGTAAGGGACGATGTGGAGAAGCACTACTGGCTCCATGTGGGACGTGCAGTCGTCAAGGACTGGCGTCTTTATGTCATGCTTGTTCCGATGCTCCTTGTCTTCCTTTTCTGGAGATATTTCCCGATGTACGAGCTCCTCGGATGCTTCAAGGTTTCCGATGAGGTCCTGCCGGTTTCGCAGCAGCTTTTCTCGGGTTTCTCTTACTTCAGAAGACTTCTTGTCGGCGGCGATGCACTCTCTGCAGAGTTCTGGAGAGCACTCAGGAACACGTTCCTCCTCTCTTTCTACGGTCTCTGCTTCGGCTTCCCTGTTCCGATCATCCTCGCTCTCTTCTTCAACGAGGTCAGATCCAACATCGCTCGAAGCGTCTATCAGGTCATGACATATCTTCCGAAGTTCATGTCGACCGTCGTCATGACGTCTCTCGTGACCATGCTTGTTAAGCAGGGCTCTCTCACGACGAGTTACGGTGTAATATCACAGCTTCTGGAGGCTGTCGGTCTCATCAGCCATGAGACGGCGAACTCGGGACTTCTCAATAACCCGAACTTCTTCAGAGGCATCTATCAGCTCAGCGGAATCTGGGAGGATGCAGGTTACGGTTCGATTGTGTACTTCGCTGCAATCATCGCCATCAGCCCGACAAGCTATGAAGCGGCCCAGATCGACGGCGCCGGAAAGATGGCCCAGATGAGATATGTCGTCATTCCCTGCATTCTCTCGACTATCGTCATCATGCTTATCACGAAGATCGGATCACTGCTGTCCATCGGCTACGAGAAGGTCCTTCTTCTTTACAATGAAAACACATACGTTACAGCAGACGTCGTATCGACATTCGCACAGCGTTACGGACTCGCCGGAACGATGGAGGGTATAGCCTCTGCCGCTGAAATGATGAACAACGTCATCG
>CAZKIT010000099.1:0-6744 GCA_964552905.1 uncultured Spirochaetaceae bacterium | reverse complement strand
GGCCTCTCGAAGGCATGGACGCAGATGCGCTCTACAGAGAGGCAGTATCCCCAAAAGCCTGGCCGATATTCGACCGTAACAGATACATCCTCGACGAACGGAAGGAGCGCTATTACGACATCTACACTACGGAGAATGCATCAGACATAATAAGGGAGAAGTCCCCCGACTTAACGCTTATCCACCTCTCCGCTGTCGACAGCAGAAAGCACGAAAAAGGCTCCGGCCCAGATGTTCTTCAGGACGCATATGACTTCATCGACGAATGCATCGGAAAGATAACTGCGGCTTCAAAGGACAACGGAACATACCCTGACACGACTTTCTTTCTCCTCGGCGATCACGGTCAGATGGACATAAAGAGAGTCTTCTCCGTCAACAGGGTCCTTGCAGACTGGGGGTACATAAAACTCAACGGAGACAGAATCGAAAGCTGGAGAATCCTCGCCCACCCCACAGGCTTCTCGTCCGTCGTCTACCTCAACGGAATCGGCGAAGAGGAGGCTCTCGGGGTATTTGAAAGAATGAAGAATGAATACCCCGGGGCAATCGAGAGAATATATTCTTCCCCGGAAGCTGAAGAGAGATGGCACCTCTCGGGGCCCTTCAGCATCATTCTCGAAGGCACTGACAATACTTCTCTCGCGTTCTCCCCCTTCCAGGAGCCCTTTACGGAAAGAACTGACGGGAAATACTCGACACACGGCTATGCGCCCGACAAGGGGCCGAAGCCGGTATTCACCGTATGCGGAAGGAGAGCAACTGGCAACGTCATAATCGACAGGGCGCGCCTCGTCGACGAAGGGCCGACAATCCTCTCGCTCTTCGGCATAGAGATGAAGGATGTTGAAGGAAAGGTCATAAAAGAACTTCTGACGATATAATCATTGCCCCATTTCACGTACGCTTCCACGGCAGCGGAAAATCCCTTGTACAACGCATTGTCAGAAGATACGAGTATGCATTGTTCATGAAAATAATTTTTATTATCCAACTATTTTCCTTGCAATTTATTTTAACGGGTTTATCATTATTAAAAATCATTTTTATAAAAAAAGGAGAATTTTATGAAAAAGACTTTAATAGTTATCTTACTCGCCCTTATTTCCATCACATCTGTCTTCGCACAGGGTGCATCGGAAGTTGCACAAGAAAGCGTGAATGAAAGCAAGAATCTCGTGCTCATCACGGCAACATCATCCGATAACCTCAACGCGGTTATTCCGGCATTCGAGGAAAAGTACGGAATCAAGGTTGAAATCATCACTGGAAGCACAGGTGAAGTCATGGCAAGAATCAACGCTGAAAAGGACAATCCGTCATGTGATGTGACATGGGTCGGAGAATATCAGGCTCTTACGGCTGAAGATCTCTTCGAGACCTACGTGGCATCGACAGACAGCGAATATCCGGAAGAGTACAGGAACAAGAGCGGCATCTTCACGGCAGTGAACGGAACATGCCCTGTAATCGTCTGGAATACAGAACTTGTTCCTGATGGAATAAAGGGATACAAGGACCTCCTCGATCCGTCACTCAAGGGCAAAATCGCATTCGGCGACGCAGGAACATCCTCATCCGCATACAACCACCTCGAGAACATGCTCATCGACTTCGGAAACGGTGACGTCGAAGCACAGGAAGGATGGGACTATGTAGAGGCACTTCTCAAGCAGCTTGACGGCAGGGTCGTCAACAGCTCATCTGCAACTTACAAGGGTGTCGTCTCCGGCGAATATGCTGTAGGACTCGCATGGGATGCACCTGCACTTCAGCTTCTTGCATCCGACACTCCGAATGTCGACTTCTGTTACATGGAAGAAGGCGCAGGCAGCAAGCTCAGCGGTATCTGCATCATCAAGGGAGCAAAGAACAGCGAGAACGCCAAGCTCCTTGCAGAGTTTCTCTCCAGTAAGGAAGGACAGACTCTTCTTGCAGAAAACAGCGCAGGCGCATGCCCCGTCAGGACAGATGTCGATCTTCCGCAGTCAAAGCAGATCATGAAGAGTGCAAACATCTTCGCAATCGACTCTGTATGGTCAACTGAAGTGAAGAAGTCCGTGCAGACAAGATTCACAGACCTTCTGACATCAATCGTCAAATAAACTGATTAAAAGGTAGTCAATATGAGTGTATCGATAAGCATAAGGCATGCAGTAAAGAAGTATGGGGACAATACGATCATTCCGGATCTGTCACTGGAAATAAAGGAAGGAGAGTTCTTCACGCTGCTCGGTTCATCCGGCTGCGGAAAGACGACTCTGCTGAGAATGATAGCAGGCTTCAATTCGATAGAAGGCGGCGAGTTCTATTTCAATGACAGACTGATCAACCGTGTTCCCCAGGACAAACGCAATATAGGCATGGTTTTCCAGAATTATGCGATATTCCCTCATATGACTACCTTCCAGAATGTTGCATTCGGACTGGAGGAGAGGAAGATAAGGGACCCGGAAAAAACAGAACGTGTGAACGAGATGCTTGAAATGGTCCAGATTTCCTCCCTCCGTGACCGCAAGCCGCAGAACATGAGCGGAGGTCAGCAGCAGCGCATAGCTCTTGCAAGGGCCATTGTCATCCGCCCCGATGTCCTTCTGATGGATGAACCGCTGTCAAACCTTGATGCTAAACTCAGAGTTGAGATGCGCTCCGCCATCCGTGCCATCCAGAAGAAGTCCGGCATAACGACTGTATATGTCACCCACGACCAGAGTGAGGCGCTTGCCGTCTCCGACAGGATTGCGATAATGAACAGAGGCATCATCATGCAGACCGGGACACCGTGGAATGTGTACAGACATCCGGAAAACCTCTTTGCCGCGACGTTCATAGGGGAAAGCAATATCATCGACTCATCCCTCCTCCCTGACGGAAGACTGAATCCCGACGGAACAGGATGCATGTTCGAGATATCCCGTCTTGACAGAAAAGGTTCAAAAGACGGAAAAGTGAAGCTCAGCGTCAGACCGGATGAATTCGAATTCTCATCCTCCGGGATAAGGGGAAGAGTCACTGACAGGACATTCCTCGGAACAAGCTATGACTATATGGTTGAACTCGAAAACGGCAGCTCTGTCAAAGTCAGTGCAAAATCATCCCTTCCTCCGAGAGAAAGAGACGAGAATGTTTTCCTTTCGTTTGACAGAAATCTTGTGAATGTTTTCGACAGTGAAACTGAAAAGTCGATAATGAACGACCTTGCTTAGGAGAAGACAATATGGTTAAAAGCAGAAAAAGCTTCGATTACTGGAGTCTCGTCACACTGGTTTCCATACTCTTCTTCCTGATTTTCTTCATCTATCCGGTGTCGAAGATATTCATCAACAGCGTGATAGACAGCGAGACGGGGAAGTTCTCCCTTTCCGCATTCAAAAAATTCTTCAGCAGAGAATACTATACCGTAACGATTCTAAACAGTTTCAAGGTAACACTCGCCGCAACTGTGATAACCATGATTACCGGCACAGTGATGGCCTACATAATGAAGACTGTCGCCATCAGGGCCAGGGCCGTTGTGGATATGATAGTGATCGTGTCGATTCTCTCCCCTCCCTTCATCGGCGCATATTCATGGATCATACTCCTCGGAAGAGCCGGAATAATCACAAAGGTCCTCAAAAGCATAGGTATCTCATTCCCGGGTATCTACGGCTTCTCCGGAATACTTCTCGTCTTTGTCGTGAAGATGACTCCCCTCATGTATCTTTTCGTATCCGGAGCGCTTAAGAAGATGGACGCATCGCTTATAGAGTGTGCCGAAGGCATGGGCTGCAAGGGGCTGAGGAAGATGAGAAGGATAATCCTGCCTCTTATTCTTCCGACAATCCTCAGTTCCGGTTTCCTCGTATTCATGAGAATATTCTGCGATTTCGGAACACCGATGCTCATAGGAGAAGGATACAGAACCATTCCTGTCCTGATATACAACTCCTTCATCGGAGAGATGAATCAGGATTACAGCTTTGCAGCGGCAATGAGCGTCATCGTCATATTCTTCTCGATAGTAATATTCTCCGCACAGCAGATTGTCACGGACAGGACAACAATAGAGATGAGTTCCCTCAGGCCTGTCGAACCGGAAAGGAAGAAAGGCCTGTACAATGTACTCTGTCATGCCTTCGTCTACATTGTCACCATTCTTGCCTCCCTTCCGCTTCTGGTTGTCATAGTCCAGTCATTCAAGAGAACGGACGGAATAATCTACTATAACGAATTCTCTCTTGAAAGCTACAGGACGGCATTCTCTTCATGCGGCAGGGCTATTGCGAACACCTTCCTCTATTCCATTCTGGCTATGCTTTTCATCCTCGTCATAGGAGTTCTCTTCAGCTATGTGACCGTACGCAGAAGCAGCAGACTTACAAAGGTGATGGATGTGATTACCACACTTCCATACATCATTCCCGGTTCCATAATGGGAATATCGCTGATACTCGGCTTCAATCACAGGCCCTTCATTCTGACAGGATCTGCGCTCATAATGATAGTTGCATACATAATCAGAAGAATGCCTTACACAATAAGAAGCAGCAGTGCAATCCTCAGACAGATTGACCCGTCGCTCGAGGAAGCCGCTTCCTCGCTCGGAGCGGACAAGTCACGTGCCTTCTGGAAGATTACATTCCCCGTCATGATTCCCGGTGTTCTCTCGGGTGCGCTGATGAGCTGGATGAGCATAATAACCGAGCTGAGCGCGACGGTTCTGCTCTACACGACGAAGACTCAGACACTGTCGATTGCAATTTACCAGGAGGTCGTAAGAGGAAATGAAGGCGTGGCTTGTGCCCTTTCGACCATACTGCTGCTGACTACCGTCGTCGCACTTACCGTATTCTTCAGATTCAGCGGAAAGAAGGAGATTACGCTTTGATTGACAAAATTAAACAGATATATTCAACTCTCAGCGGGAATGACAGGATTCTTGCAGATTTCATCATCACTAATCCGGAAGAGATTGTGACGATGAACATAAACGAACTGGCACAGAGGACAGGGGTATCATCATCATCCGTCAGCAGATTCTCGAAGTTGCTTTTCGGAATGTCCTTTTCCCAGTTCAAAGTTGCCGTTGCAAAAAGCATGAGCAGATTGAACGGCGAAGAGAAGGAAGACTATGATGTCGTGCTTTCGGACAGTCTCTACCAGATTGAAAGGAAACTCATAAACAACATCAAGAGACTTCTCGAAGAGGTGATGGAAAACAACAGTATACAGATGATAAGCGAAGTAGCATCCCTGATAGCGAAAAGCGAGAACATCTACATATTCGGAATCGGGGCATCGGGACTTGCTACACAGGATTTCGCGCAGAAGCTGATCAAGCTCGGAAAGCGTGCGCTTTTCAACTTCGACGCCAATCTCGCCATTCTGAACTCTTCACTCTGTACCGAAAGGGATCTCGTCATCGCCATCAGTTACAGCGGACTGACAAAGGAAGTTCTGCTTCCCGTCAGAAAGGCGAAACAGCACCGTTGTCCCGTGGTTGCAATCACGGGAGGAAAGAGAAACAGACTTACTGCAGAAAGTGATTATGTACTCTCCATTCCTCTCGCCGAATCGAAAATCATCCGCATGACAGCGATATACTCCCGTTACGGCCAGTTCGTTCTGATAGACGCACTCTATCTTGCTGTCATGAAGGAACTGGGCAAGACTCCTGACGAGATAATGGCAAACTACAAGGATCTGCTCCTGGAACTTAAATAGGATAACGAAGATGTTGAAAACAGAATCAGTAAATGCGAATTCAAAGGGAATAGATACAAAATCAACAAGAGAGATATGTCTTGTCATGAACAATGAGGACAAGTGTGTCGCATTTGCCGTCGAAAAGGCAATAGACAGCATTTATCCTCTCATAGATGAAATCGTCGCTTCCTTCAGAAAGGGAGGAAGACTTGTCTACATAGGAGCGGGCACATCCGGAAGACTGGGGGTTCTCGATGCCTCCGAGTGTCCTCCGACATTCGGAGTCTCTCCAGATATGGTCGTCGGAATAATCGCAGGCGGAGACAGGGCACTTCGCATCTCATCAGAGAGTGCGGAAGACAGCGACGAAAGCATAAACGACCTGAAGGGAATCAGCTTTTCCTCAAAGGATGTTCTTGTAGGCCTTTCTGCATCGGGAAATGCAAATTATGTTCTTTCCGCACTCTCCTATGCCAGAACACTCGGAGCAGTCACAGGTGCGATATGCTGCAACCAGGAGGCCCTTAGCTTTGAGTATTCCGATTACCCGATATTCATTGACGTCGGGCCGGAAATCATCAGCGGAAGCACAAGGCTGAAGAGCGGAACGGCAGAAAAGATGGTTCTCAACATGCTGACAACCGTTTCAATGATTAAACTCGGTCTTGTCTACGACAATTACATGGTCAACCTCAAGGCAACAAACAGGAAGCTCGAGAATAGGGCAAAGACGCTTATCGAAAGAATCGCGGAATGTTCCAGAGAGGATGTCGATAGAGTGTGGGAGGAAAGCGGCAGAAGTGTGAACGCATCCGTCCTCATGATTAAGTACAAAGTAAAAAGCAGCGAAGCCCGTGCAGTACTCGAGGAAGTTGACAGCAATCTGCACCTTGCAATCGAGAAGCTTGAAAACCGGAGTAGCTGACAGCTGGTCTCTTTATGACACAGGGACATGAAAACATCTAAGAAGAAGTAATCACTGCTCCTTGTAATAGAAATCACTCTCGTCCTTGAGTTCCTGCATCTTCCTGTCTATCTCGCGGTTGAGGGAGGCAC
>CAZKIT010000098.1:0-6797 GCA_964552905.1 uncultured Spirochaetaceae bacterium | reverse complement strand
CGACGAAGTAGTATGTCACGCCGTCGAGTACGAGCGTGTTGATTCCCACATATATTCTGTCATCCATCTGGAAGTAGACGACACTTTTGAGGTCCTTCTTGTACTTCTCTGCTATCATCTCATACTGGGGAAGGATGACGCGGACATCATATTTATCCTTTTCGAACGTCTTCGGAAGGCTTCCGACAACATCTGCCAGGCCTCCGGTCTTTACGAACGGGACACATTCTGCTGCAACGAATAGAACTTTTTTCATTTGATTCTCCTTTTACAGTGTACTACTAAGTAAGGTAACTTTCCGTCACTTTTTTTGAAGATATAGAAAAAAAGGACGTGTATTAGAACTTCCTGGGAAATACGGTGTTTCCGTTGTTTCCTGATTTTGGGAATAATTCGACGGCACTGCGTCCGATTTATTCACGCTCTTTGAAAATTCCCGAAAATAAAGTTTGACAGATTGGGAAAGGGGTGTTACGGTAAGTTTGTTCAGTGACAGAACTAACTAAGGAAGGGATGGATGCCAGCGAATAACAACCTGTTTCAGAGAAATGCGAATACATCGATGATCGCCCAGCTTATCTGGCGGCAGAACGGTATTACGCGTGTCGACATTTCGCGCATTCTGAAGCTGAACAAGTCTACCGTAAGCAATATCATATCTGCTCTTCTGTCAGCAGGGCTCGTTAACGAAGGTGAGCACAAGGACTCCTGCTCCCTCGGGGGAAGAAAGCCCATAGAGCTGACGATAAACCGCGGCTTCGGCTGTGTGTTCGGGTTCGATCTCCAGCCGTCGCATTACAGAAGCGTGATCATGGGGGTAGACGGATCTGTTTTGTGGGAGACGAGAGGTGCCAAGAAACATATCTCCTTTGAAAATTTTCTCTGCTCGGTTGTAGATGAAGCCTTTCTCGCCCACAAAAAGATCAACATCCCGGTTCTCGCACTTTCCTTCTCGATACCAGGGCAGATTAACTCCGAAAAAGGAACGATTATCCATTCATATCCTTTCAGAATCGACGATTTCCCGTTCAAGGCCTATCTGGAAGAAAGATATGACTACCCGATTTTTGTCGACAACGATGCAAACTGCGCAGCCTGGCTGGACCTTCATATGAATCTTGGAAAGGACTTCCTGTCAAATGCGCTATCCGTAACTGCAGACTTCCACGAAGAGGCCCTCACCGATGATTCCGTAGCCGGAATCGGTATAGGTATGGGGCTCATAATCGACGGAAGTGTCTACCGCGGTTCACACAACTCCGCAGGAGAATTCAGGTCTCTTTCCTGGAAGAACGGGGATGACGAACAGTCAGGTCTCGGCCTCGAGCTTCTGAAAAAGACGATTGACGACAATGATGCTCTCACATCCTGGATGGTTGATACATTCCATTCGCTCGTTCCGGTTCTTGCCGTAATGGATTTCAGAAAGGTCATCCTTCACGGCAATCCGTTCTCGGATGAGGAGTGGGTAAGAAAAACACTTGAAGATAGGATTCCCTCCTTCATGGGAATTCTCAAGAAAACTGACTGTGAGCTTGTCTTTAATGCAGATGATGAGAGTGTCTCAGCAAAGGGTGCTGCTCTCATGTTCCTGCACGACCTCTATGCAGTTCCGGATCTTGAAGCCGATAACAGCGGAAGATGGAGCTGGGATGAGGTTATGGCATTCTCGGAGAAGCAGAGGGGGAAAATGAAGGCATGAGCACGACTGAGGTGAAGACAAGAACACTGAGCCACAGGGAAGAGAAGGCTGCATACTGGTCTTTCATACTTCCGGGGTTCCTTATCTACGTATTCGTAATGGCATTTCCGACAGTCTTCGCACTCTTTCTGAGTGTGACGAACTACAAGGGCGGGGCACTTTTCGGACCCAAGAGAAGGCATATAAGCATCATAGGATTCGAGTATTACGTGAAGATGTTCCAGGACAAGTATTTCTGGCTTGCACTGAAGAACAACATGTGGATTACGCTCGTTTCCGTATTCGGACAGATACCTCTCGGCTTCTTCATGGCCTATCTCATCTTCCGCGGTATGATAAAGGGAAAGGATTTCTTCCAGACCATCATTTACCTTCCCTGTGTAATCTCGACAGTCGTCATCGGCAAGCTCTGGGATGCCATCACGGCCCCCAACGGTGCTCTTCCGGACATCATAAGACTCTTCAATCCGGGTTATGTCGCTTCCAACAGCGAGCATCCCATGATTCCCGTACTCCTCGTGATTCTCTGGATGTATACGGGAACCTACCTCATAATCTTCCTTGCCAACATGCAGAAGATTGACGTCTCGATCATCGAGGCCGCCAAGATCGACGGTGCAACGGAGTTCCAGGCTCTGAGGTACATCATCCTTCCGGCACTCTCCGGCGTCATCGTCACAAGCGCGATTCTTGCCATTTCGGGATCTCTCAAGAGCTTCGACCTAATCTACGTCATGACGAGCGGAGGTCCTGCAAAGCAGACCTACGTACTCTCGATTTACATGTATGACACGGCCTTCAAGGGGGCACCGAACTATCCTCTGGCGAATGCCGTCTCGATAGTCATGTGCATCATCTCCTTCACACTCATCGGGGTGACGAAGCTTGTCGAAAAGAAGTTCGGAGGTCAGGAATGAGTTCTCACATCAAAGACAGCAGAAGCATCGGCCGCAAGGTAGAGATGTTCTTCACATATCTTGTTCTCGTCATCTTCGCTCTTCTCGCCATAGTCCCGATTCTCTGGCTCATCATGAGCTCGTTCAAGACAAGCCAGAGCTATCAGCTGGACAGACTCGGGTTTCCGCATGAGTTCTTCTGGCAGAACTACCGTGACGCCTGGATAAGAGGAAACTTCGGCATCTATATCGTGAACAGTGTCATCTATACGCTGGTGACGGTGGTCGCTGTCCTCATTCTCGGCATGATGAGCGGCTTCGCGTTTGCAAAGATAAGAATGAAGTGCACGAAGTGGCTCTACGGTTCGTACATCATCGGTATCCTGATGACGCTGCAGTCAATCATGATTCCTCTCTTCATAGTGATCAACCAGGTCGGTCTCTACGATACGAAGCTCGGTGTCCTCATCCCTTATATCGGAATAGGGCTCCCGATGGGCGTCTATCTCTGCACCGAGTACATAAAGAGTGTCCCGACGGCACTTGTCGAGAGCGCTAGAATCGACGGCGCATCGTACTTCAAGATTTTCCGCTCCATCATCGTTCCGATGGCGAAACCCGTTGCGACGACGCTGGCGATACTTCAGGTATCGGGAACATGGAATGAGTTCATGCTCATCAACATGCTCACATCAAGTCAGAAGAACAAGTCTCTCCCGGTAGGTATCCAGTCCTTCGCAGGAAGCCTCTCGACTGACTACGGTAAGCTTTTCGCTTCTCTTGTCATCGGCCTCATGCCAATGCTCATCTTCTATCTGATCTTCAGAAGGGAGATAACAAAGGGTGTCGCTGCAGGAGCAGTCAAAGGATAAAAGGTAATTGGGCAGGAAAAACCTGCATCGCATTTCATCAAAAGGAGGAAAATGATGAAAAAATTAACAGTTCTGCTGGTGCTCGCACTGGTCGCAACTCTCGTATTCGCTCAGGGTGCCGCTGAAGCACAGAAGAGTGACAAGACAACTATCAGGGTTCTGAATTACATCGACATGTCAGAGCCTAACAGCGCAAACGAAATCGAACAGATTTGGAACAAGTTCGAGGAACTTCATCCCGAAATCGAAGTCATCAGGGAAGATCTCTTCAACGAACCCTTCCATCAGAAGGTAGAAGCTTATGCTGCACAGGGCAATCTTCCTGACGTAATGTATGCATGGCCGAGCGGAAGAAGCTCAACTCTGCACACAGAGCATCTCATCAAGGACCTTACTACGTTCCTCGAAGCAGACGGCATTCTTGACGATTATTCTGCAGTCGCAACAGCTCCGCAGCTTGCAGGCTACCTCGGAGAACTCCCGAACGGCATCACAGCTACATCAATGATGTTCGTCAACACAAAGGTTCTCAGAGAAAACGGACTCGAGATTCCGAAGACATATGATGATCTCAAGGCAATGGTTCCTGTTCTCAATGCCAAGGGAATCGAAGTCATCCAGATGGACTGCAAGGACGGCTGGGTAATGCAGTCATGTCTCTTCTCCCTCCTCTGCGGAAGATTCGGCGGAGCTGACTGGAACACAAGACTCGCAAACGGCGAAATCGACTTTGAAGATGACTGGTTCATTTCTGCTCTCACAGTTCTGGACAACCTCTATAAGGACGGCATCATCAACAGAAATACTCTCTCCGTATCCTACGGTTCGGGAAGAGGCGACTTTGCAAACGGCAAGGCTGCATTCTACATCGACGGCGACTGGGCATGTGCTTCCTTCCAGACAGACACATCCACAGGAAAGGCTCTCTTCTCTCCTGAAGCTCAGGAAACAGATATCGAGCTCATCAACTTCCCATCCCTCGACGGCGAAGTCGTACATGAATCCAACTCTTCTGTCGTAGGAACAGGCTGGGCTATGTCTGCTGACATCCCCGCAGGCTCTGCTGAGGAAGCTGCCGCATGGGAACTCATCAAGTTCCTCGAAGGCGAATATGCTCAGACATGGAGACTTACAACAGGTGCTGCATTCCCGTCACTCACAACTATCGACGTTGCCAAGGTCTGTGAAGAGAACAACCTCGAGCCGCTCGTTGCAAAGAGAGCTGACTGGTATAACAGAATCGAAGTCGCTACACCGGTTATCGACGGCGTCCTCGATCCTTCTGTATACGAAGTCATCAACACTGTTCTTGCTGAAATCGGTCTCGGAACGACAACAGTCAGTGAAGCAGCTGCTACAGTCAACGCTGCATGGAATGCTTATATCGGCAAGTAATATAAGATATATTGTTAATCCTGAGGGGGCAGGTCATTCGGCCTGCCCTCTATTAGATTCAGAGAGGTGGCCATGTACTCTATCGACAAACTACTTGTTCCTTCAATAAACAGTAAGGATGTCACAGCTGAAAGGCTTATCGAAAAGCCGGAGAAAATCACAAGAATAACCGGTGCGTCCATCAACAGTGTCTCCATATGTCCCGGAGAGATCATCATCCACGGCAGGGGTGACGAGGAAGTCAGACAGGGTGTAAATTACACTGAAGTTCTTTCTCTCCTCTTCGAGGGCAAACTTCCGGTATGTTCCTTCGAGTTCTGTTCTCCCGCCGTGAAATACAGGGGATTTCACATCGACTGCGTCAGATGCTTCTTTTCTGTGGAGGAGCTCAGGAGAATAATCAGGGCCTTTGCTCTAACAGGCTTCAATTATTTCCATTTCCACCTCACGGACGACCAGGGATGGCGCTTCCCCGTCGAGGGGTATCCCAGGCTCGAAAGCGTTTCGTCAAAGCGTTTCAGATACGAAAACGATGACAACAATCACATATCGGGCGGCTTCTATACTCTAGATGATTTGAGGGAAATCGAAAGATACTGCACATCTCTCGGAATAACGGTCATTCCGGAAATCGAGACCCCGGGGCACGCAGAGGCCCTCGTTGCGGCATACCCGGAAATGGGATGTACGGGAAAGGAGATTCCCGTACAGAGTAACTACGGTATATTCGAGAACGTGATGAATCCTGCATCCCCCGCTCTCTGGACATTCCTTGACAGGGCTTTCGGAACACTCTCATCCGTCTTTCACGGAGAGTACATCCACATAGGTGGGGACGAGTGTCCTCACGTGCAGTGGGCCCAGAATGAGGACTGTCTTGCCCTCATGAAAAAAGAAGGCATAGACAATGTTGACGATCTTCAGGGCTGGTTCACGACAAAGGTTTCCTCGATTGTAAGGAAATACGGCAAGAGGGCGATAGGATGGGATGAAGTCGTGGATGCTCCCGGAGTCGACAGGAGTGTAGTCGTGATGTCCTGGCGCGGCCTCGAGGGTGCAAGAAAAGCAACTGCTATGGGGCATGAGGTTATTCTCTGTCCTCAGACTGAAGGCTGCTACCTCGACCGCTATCCGTCACGTGACGACTGGGAGAAGGGTAATCTTTCAGTCTGTACTCCCCGAGACATCTTCAATCTCGACATATCGATGAAGGAGCTTGACGAAGAGAAGAGAGGACTCATTCTCGGTGCACAGTGCAATCTCTGGTGCGAGAAGATAGAGAGCGGAAGGGAAGCTGAGATGATGCTCTTCCCGCGCGCCTTCATCCTTGCGGAGAACCTCTGGAGGGGAGAAGCGAAGGACTGGAATGAGATGAAGAGCAGGAGGAAAGCCCTCTACGACCTCTGCTTCCACCTCAATCTCGTCTGTTCTCCCCTCGAATGGGATTAGGAGAGGACTCTCGAAACATCCCAGAGTACAAGGTCTTTTTCCAGTTCGTCCGGAAGAAGGCCTTTTTCTTCAGGAGTGAATGTTATCGTTCTGTATTCTCCCGGAAGAACTGATATGTAGCTGTCGCTGAAATGGCCGGATATGCTTTTCGTGTCGAGAAGAACGAAGAATGCGGGCTTTTCTGCTCTGAGCGTGAGAATGAATCTTCTGTCCTTCCTTTCGATCTTCTTCAACTCAAGTCCGCTTCTCTCTATCTTCTCCTCATTCGGCTTATTGAAGAAGAGGAACCTCTCTTCCTTTATACCGCCGGAAACGAGTTCGACGGTGACGAATTCATCCGGCTTCCCGACGGAGATGTCTTCAAGGGAAATGACACATCCAGAGGGAATCAGGCGGCGGTATTCCCGCTTTGCCTTAACTTCTCCGGAGAAGGAAATCTCCCTTACCGTTATTCTCGCCCATTTACCCTTATTTGTGTCATTG
>CAZKIT010000097.1:0-6885 GCA_964552905.1 uncultured Spirochaetaceae bacterium | reverse complement strand
TTCTGAAGTACTCGTGTCTCGAGTAGGAGAGGAAGGATCTGGAGTCCGTGAGCATGCCGATGAATGAAGGAAGCGAGCCGAGGTTTGCAAGTGTCTTCATCTGCTCCTCCATTCCGTCCCTGTGGTCACAGAACCACCATCCCGAACCGAGCTGGATCTTACCCTTCACACCGTCTCCCTGGTAGCATCCCATGAGAGTTGCGAGAGGATAGTAATCCTTCGGGTTGAGTGTATAGAGAATAGTCTTCGGAACATCGCCTGTTTCGGAGAGAGCGCCGAGGAATGCAGATACTCCTGCAGCGAGTGTCTCGTCATAGGAAGCGTCGAAGCCTGTATCCGGTCCGAGGAGCTGATAGAGCTTCCTGTTGTTGTCTCTGATTGAAGCGAAGTGGAGTTGCATTGCAACGTTCTTTGCCTTATAGAGCTTTGCAAGCTTCGTAAGGACGTATGTCTTGTATGCGTCGGTTTCCTCGGCTGAAGGTTCCTTGCCGGAAAGCTTTGATGTGAAGACGGCGTTGACCTTCTTTCCGTCCCAGAATGTGTGCGGACATGTCATGAGGGCGTGGTCGGATGCACGGCATCCCATCTCGACGAAGAAGTCGAGTCTCTTCTCGAGAGCCGAGACGACGTCGTCGACGCTCTTTATCTCGACGCCTGCACTCCTGCCGAGCTTCTCGATGTATTCCTTATAATCCGGCTTTTCGATATTGAGAGCCTTGTCGGGGCGGTATGACGGGATGACCTTTGCCGGACAGAGACCGTCCTTTCTGATCTTTATATGCCATTCGAGAGAATCAGCGGGGTCATCTGTCGTTCCGACAGCGTAGACGCGGAACTTCTTCATTATTCCCCATACTGTAAGTTCGGGATCTGTTCTGAGCTTCTCGTTCGCCTCGTCGTAAATCTTCTTCGCATTCTTCCTGTTCAATACATCATATATACCGAAGTATCTCTGGAGTTCGAGATGTGTCCAGTGATAGAGCGGGTTGCCGATGAGGTTCTCCATAGTCTCTGCCCATGCGTAGAACTTCTCCCACGGATCGGCGTTCTTTCCCGTGATGAGCTCTTCGGGGAAACCGCAGGTTCTCATCTGCCTCCACTTGTAATGGTCGCCGCCGAGCCATGCGTCGGTGATTGTCGTGAAACGTGCGTTCTCGGCAATCTGCTGGGGAATGAGGTGGCAGTGGTAATCGAAGATAGGCTGGTTTTCAGCATATTTGTGGAACAGGGTCCTTGCAGTCTCTGTTTCAAGGAGGAAATCCTTATCCATGAATTCTTTCATTGTATTCAGCTCCTTTGGCGTAATTGCTACTTATAATATGATATTGAAACGTGGAAAACAGTAAAGATTGAAATTTGTTATATTCAGTCGCTTTCTTCTTCAGATTGGTGAATTATCACCACGGCCATGATTCAAAAAAAGGATGAAAATAGATAATTCTTTTTACATTTTTTTGGATAAAACCGTTATCATTTGATAATAGGAGTCAAAATGGCAAAAAGGACAGGCTATCTCGGGGCAAATCTTCATCAGGGAACGGGGCTGAGACTGTGGGAGACAATCAACGAGGAATCGCGTCTCTACAACGATCATACGGTATTCGTTCTTCCGGGAGGAAGACTCGACTACAGGAGGGATGACGAACATCTCAGAAACACCATCTTCCGTTATGCCACATCGGAGAATCTCGACGGAGCCGTGGTATGGGGAAGCACCCTGGCCGGTGCCGTCTCATGGGGGGATGTAGCCTCATGGACGAAGGAGCTGAGCCAGAGAATCCCCGTCGTGTCGCTCGGAATAGATGTTCCCGGTGTGCCGTCCATAAGTTACGACGCATATACCGGTGTCTATCAGATGATAGATCACTTCATAATGGTTCACGGCTACAGACGCATTGCATTTCTCAGCGGCCCCGAGAACCATGATTCCGCCGCTTCCCGCTTCGAGGCATACCGCGACTGTCTCAGGGATCATCACATCGAATACGATCCGTCTCTCGTATCCTCACCGCGCGCGTGGGGTGAGGGCATGGATTCCATCCGCGAGATAGTCGAAACGAACCGGCGTCTTCCGAAGAAGGATTTCGATGCAGTCTACGCTTCCTCCGACATGATGGGCTATATGGCTTCACGTTATCTCGAGGAACACGGCTATCATGTGCCGGATGACATCGCCGTTGCAGGTTTCAATGATTCCCCTGAAGCGTTCCTGCCGTCCACCGAGCTTACTACAGTCCGCCTTCCGGTCAAGGACATGGTCGAGCAGAGCTTCAGAACGATAAGGGAGATGGAATCGAAGCCGGAAGGGATCTACTCCTCACTCTCCCTGCCGACCGTCAGCGTCTACAGACGCAGCTGCGGCTGCATGGAGTCATACGGCAGCGAGAAGATGGCCGGGGAGATTACCTCATATGAGGAATTCGAGAAGTGGATAAACATCCGTATGTCCTCCGGCGAGAACGCCCAGGCATTCCTCTCCATAGTCAGGATGATATTCCGCGACGGCGACGTGGTTTCCCAGACAAGCCGCAGACGTTTCGACGAACTCTGCTGGCGTTATCTGAAGCACGGCGGCACGATGAAGTTCTTCTTCTCCGCGCTGAAGCTTGCACGCCGCTTCTTCCCCCAGCGCAGCATATCGATGGAAGAGATGGAGCTGCTGCATGAAATCATGATGGAGAATGTCGTCAAGGTGAACGCAGTCCAGTCGTTCCGTTCACGTGACATTAACAACGCACACAATGAGTTCACCAACAGACTCCTGGGAATCCATTCATATGTGGAGCTCAGCGAAGCCATGAAGGATTTCTTTCCGAGGATGGGTATAGACAAGGCCTTCCTCTTTGTATATCCGGAGGACGGAAAAGCCAGACTCGAGAGCGGGTTCTCCTCCGACAAGCTCTTCACGCAAGGTATGGAATTCTCTTCAGACCTGCTCTTTCCTCCGGAACTGGATTACGAAATCCAGCGCGGACTCTTCGTCGTCGAGCCTCTCTTCTACGACAGCAGCGTCGACGGCTATATAATTCTGAAGAACCGTGACTGTCCGGCATCCATGCTCGAGAACATCCGCACCGACATATCATCCTCGATGCAGGCCATCTACCTCTATTCCGTTGCCTGTGAAAAGAGCCAGAAGGCAGAGGAGGCCGAGAAGCAGTCGAATGACTTCTATGCTCACATATCCGAGGAACTCAAGGAACCGCTGGACAGGATAAAGGCCGTGCTCTCGGACAGAAAGGAGCGTGATTGCGGAGATCTTCTTTCAACAATCATCAAGACAGAGCATCTTCTGGAGCTGACGGCAGTCGAGAAGGGCGGTGTGACTCTCGAGAAGAGCTTCATTCCTCTCGGAAAGCTTCTCGACAAGGTAAGAGAGAATGGCATAAAGGTTGTCAGCCCGTCCCCGCTTCCGTCCGTGGTATTCGACCGCAGTTCGGTTGATGAGATCGTCTCCTGCATAATCGCCTATTACGGAGATGATGTCTCCCTGACGGTGACGCTTCTCTCAGATTCCGTCTCTCTCCATTTCACGGGTTCCTCGTTTGTCCGTATTCCGTCATCCACTCCGACTCTGCAGTATGTTGAAAAGCTTCTTCTCATGCAGGGAGCACGATTCAGTTTCCAGTCCGGCTCGCTTGATGTCTTCCTGGCTTATCCTTCGCTTTCGGGAGAGACTCCGGCTCAGGGCGGAAGCGGTGTGCTCTTCATCTCTGATGACGAGAGCGGCCTTCCCCGGTCAATCAGCGCACCCGTCACGTTCATGAGTTATGAAGACGTCATCCACGAAATCAACAGCATTTCCTCGTTCCAGGCAATTGCGTGGGATGTGAAGAGAGTCAGCAAGCAGAGCGGCATAGCGATGAACCTCCTCAGAAACCACAAGGAGGCAAGGAGCCTCAACTTCATCTGCTTCGGAATGGAAGAGGAAAGCATCTCCGTCAATGCGGCTGTCGAAGGCACAATCCCCACGGAGGGCAAGGGCTGCATCTATTCATTCGGGCCGTTCCCGAAGACACTCTCCATTCTCAGGGAGTTCGCTGCAGTCGAGGAAGTCAGGGACACGGCGGACATAAAGGACGGCCAGTCCTCTCCGCTGTTCATATTCTATGAAGTCGACAGTGCCCGTATCGACGCCATCAGAAAGGACAGAAGATTTACAAGAACCCCGGTTCTCATCATCCGCGACCGTTTCAGGGCGGAAGAGGTCGAAGCGCTGAGTTCAACCCCCAACGTCCTCATCGTCAACACGGCAATCACGGAAGCCGAGGGCTTCGTGAACCGCATTGTCGCGGTATTCGGAGGAGAGGAGCTTCTGCCTCCTCTTACATCCATTCTGGTCAAGAGGGCGATCTGCTACCTCAACGATAACGCAACCTATTCGATATCGCGCTGGCAGATAGCCGGATCGGTGAATATCAGCGAGGATTACCTTACCCGTATATTCCGCAAGGAAATCGGAATAAGCCCCTGGGACTACCTCAACAGATACCGTATCCAGATAGCGTCGCGCCTCTTGCTCGAGACAGGTTCCTCCATCAGCGAGATTGCATCCCTAACGGGCTTCCAGGACCAGGCATACTTCTGCCGCGTCTTCAGAAAGGTCAAGGGATTCCCGCCCGGAAACATCCGTACGCGCTAGTCTGAAAAGTGCAAAGTCCCGTTTGTAAATGTGTCCTCCTTTCTCACATACTTTGAGTAAAGAGAGGACATTTTACATGGCTGAAGAAACACTTTCCCAGAAAATGGTAAGAAGCGTTCAGAAAAGATATCACAGCGGAATGATGAAGTGGCACTATGAGCACGGCCTCGTGCTCTATGCATCCCTTCTTGCCGCAGAGAAGTACAATATGGAAGGAGTGGAGGACTGGGTCTATTCACTCTACGACCCCCTGATCGGCGAAGACGGCAATATCGCGACATACCGTAAAGGCGAGTACAACCTCGACCAGATCAATGCCGGCCGCGCACTCTTCAGACTTTACGACAGGACAAAGGAGGAGAGGTTCCGCATCGCTCAGGATATCCTCCGCGATCAGCTCCTGACGCAGCCGAGATGTCTCAACGGCGTCTACTGGCACAAGGAGATCTATCCCTGGCAGATCTGGCTCGACGGTCTCTATATGGAAGGACCGTTCAATGCCGAATACGGCTTCAGACATGACGACGAAGATGAGATAGAGGACGTCATCAGCCAGCTGCTCACGACATACGATGTTCTGAAGGATCCGAAGACCGGACTGCTGTATCATGCATTCGACGAATCGAGAGGTCAGAGATGGAGCAACGAAATCACAGGCTGCTCGCCTCACTTCTGGTCACGTTCCATCGGATGGTACATGATGGCGCTTGTCGACGTACTCGACTTCGTCGCCGAGGATAACCCCAGGCGTTCATCCCTCATCGACAGGGTACGCGCTCTCAGTGCGTCGGTTCTTCCGTTCCAGGACAAGAGCGGCATGTGGTACCAGGTCCCCGACTGTCAGACGAGAGAAGGCAACTATCTCGAGACAAGCGGAACAAGCATGTTCGCATACACATTCTACAAGGGCGTCAGAAAGGGTTATCTCGATCCGTCATACCTCACTCCGGCTGAAAAGGCCATCGACGGCATCAAGAGCCTCTATCTTACCGAAGATAACGGTGAATATCATCTCGGAGGCATCTGTTCCGTTGCAGGTCTCGGCGGCAACCCGTACCGTGACGGCTCTTTCAAGTACTACATCAAGGAGAAGATCGCAGTGGACGATTTCAAGGGCGTCGGTCCGTTTATCCTTGCACTCATCGAGAGCGAGAACCAGTAAAAGAGCAGAAAGCTCAGGTATTGCATCAGGCAGTCAGATTCATGGAGAGTCTGGCTGCTTTTCTTTCTCCCTGAAGATGACGGGGATTTCGTTTTCCGTTGATATTTTTCACAGTAATCTGTGGTTTTTCCTTGTTTTCGATGTACCAGGTAAAGGATGCGTAAAAAAGAAGTTAATTTCCTCATATTTTCCTTTGCGTTATCTCCGTAACGGCTGTTATAATAAGTCTGTTCCCCCGACGGGAGGTTTTTCTCTGTGTCGGGAAACGGAGGAAACATGAACAGATTCAGGAAAATCGCATTTGTTGCACTTATGCTCGTTTTCAGCGTGACCATGGTCTTTGCTGAAGGCGCAAGAGAGGCAATCGACGCACAGAAGGATATCGTCATCCTTTATACAAACGACGTACATTGCGGTATCGACGAGAACGTCGGCTACGCAGGACTTGCCGCCTACAAGGCACAGATGGAAGACGAAGGTAACACGGTCGTCCTCATCGATGCCGGTGACGCTATCCAGGGCGATGTCATCGGAACAGTATCGAGAGGCTCCTACCTTGTCGACATCATGAACGAACTCGATTACGACTTTGCCGTATTCGGCAACCACGAATTCGATTACGGCATGGACAGACTTGCCGAACTTGTCGAGAAGTCTGATGCTCAGTACCTCAACGCAACAATCACATACTCCGGAAAGGGCGAGAACCTTCTCTCCGCTTCCGTACCGTATGTCATCGAGCGCTACGGCTACCTCGATGTCGCATTCATCGGTGTCTCGACTCCCGAAACACTGACGAAGTCTACTCCGAAGTACTTCATGGAAGACGGTGAATTCGTCTACTCGTTCGCTTCCGGCGAAGAGCTCTATGCTACAGTCCAGGGTTATATCGACGAAGTCAGGAATCTCGGTGCAGACATCGTAATCCTCATCACCCATCTCGGAGTCGAAGAGGACAGCGAACCCAACCGCAGCTATGACCTCATCGCAAACACGACAGGTGCTGACGCTGTCATCGATGCTCATTCACACTCAGTCATCGAGAGCGAGATCGTAAAGAACAAGGACGGCGAGGATGTCA
>CAZKIT010000096.1:2671-6895 GCA_964552905.1 uncultured Spirochaetaceae bacterium | reverse complement strand
CGTGTTCTCCGATCCGCAGAGCGATGACTGCAGAGTACTTCTCGAGGATTATTGAGAAGTGAGGCTTCCTCAGACGGGGAAGCCTTATTCATTCCTGAGGATGCTGATTATCGTATCGGGATCATCCGGAACATCTTCGTCTGTGCTCCCGTCCTCCTCATCGTCAGACGGCGGCACTCTGAAATCGAGGGAGGAAAGGTACAGTCCGTATTCTCTGTCGTTGAAGGCATAGTGAAATTCCTTCTCCTCTTCGTCATCATCCTCGTCGGGGATTGCCTCTTTCCCTTTTTCTCCAGACCTCATCCTTGATGCCATGACGGAAATGAGAATGATGAGAACAACTATGACAAGAGCACCAAGTCCCATGAGAATCCGGGACAGGGGGAAAGGCTCTCCTTTCTCAGCTGTATCGGGAGAAGGCTTTTCCTCTTCGGAAGGCACAAGGCTCAGTTCGACTGTCTCCTCCTGTACTTCAGTCTCTTCCTCCGGCTTCTCTTCACCGTTTCCGTCCTTCGGAACAAGTTCCCCGTTCTCATAGAGGGGAGCAAAATCTGTCTCCTCGCCGGCGGAAGAAGGAACCTCTTCCGTCTCGGGTTCCTCCTGAATTACGGAGGGAGTCTCTATCTCCTCCACTTCCTTGTGTATCCGCTTGAAATCCACACTTTTACATGAGAAGAGGCTCATGACGATGAAGATGATGACAAGCACTTTCATCTTCTTCATTTTTCACCTCCCGCCTTCACTGTGTCGCCGACTGTCGTGATTCCGTCAATACTCATCAGAATCCTGTCAAGTTCGGGATACCTCGACTTCAGAACCACGCTGTAACCGCAGTAGGAGCCGAGGCTGTTGTAGAGTTCCCCCTTCTCTATCTCCCCCTTCTTCTCTATTATGCTCCGAAGTCCGTTTCTTATCTCTTCCGGGGCGATATGAGAGAAGTCACGCATGAGCGATGCCCTTCTGAAATGATAATCCCTTTCTTCTGTCGGGTAGACAAAGCCGTCACGACGCACAAACGATATCCCTTCAAGACTTTCCATAGCCTTCTTATAGCTTTCCACCGTTTCCGGAGTAAGATACTCTTCTCCTCCGAGGAAAGAGAGCCTCTTCATGAGGTCACGTTCGAAGATGGGGGCTTCCCTCCCGACAACGCTCTTTATGAAATCTCCGAATGATGGAGAGGAGAAGGAATCTACAGAGAATGACTCAGCCTCGCTTCGAAGGTCGAGAGGCGTATAAAGAGCAAAGGAGCAGTCTTCCTTCTCCTCTTCTTTTTTCTCCTCTTTCCTTTCCATCAGGGTTCTGAGACCCTCATCACTGTCGTAGAGAGAGCTCAAAGCCTTCTTCACGAGCGCCTTCCTGAATGCCGGGATGATTTCATCGGAAGGGATATGACGGGAAAGAGCCTCGTCGATGAATGAGATGATGCCGTTCTTCTTCGCTTCATTCACGGCCGCAGCCGCATTCTTCCATTCGTAACGGAGAGCATCGCTTTCCACTGCCCTGTGGAAACGGTCCTCGAGAGCGGGCAGCGGAACTGACCTGAGATCGACCACGCTTCCGTCCCATGAGGAGAGCAGAGATTCGAACGAAGAACTGTATTTCCCCCAGATGGTATTGAGACCGGTGTAGAAGATATATGCCTTCTTCTTCACATCGCTCCAGTCTTCCGCCTTCACCGATGGAAGAATACCGTAATCCGTTCCGGTGATCGTTTCGAGAAGAGTCTCTGCTTCTCCTCCCACCGTCTTCCAGTCTGTCTTCCACCCTGAATAGGACGGGAAGGAAGGTGAAATCTCCTCTTCCTTCTTTCTGTAGTCTCTCCTTGCCTTCCTGTAATCGAGGACAAGGGATGTCAGAGCCGCGAGTTCGCCAGCCGAAAGACGCCCGCCGTTCTTCTTCGCCTTCTCTGTTCTCTCTCTTGTTTTCCTGTACTCCTCACTGTCACCGGGAAGAGCTCCCATCCAGAACAATCTGTCAATCCTGAAGATGTCGTCTGAATAATACTGGAGTATACGGTCCCGTGTTCTTTTCACGTCAACCGAAAGAAGCTCCAGTTCCGTGAGAGCCTTCAGGTACTTAATGAGGTTCTCTCTTTCAAGGAGAGACGGAGTCAGGAGTTCCGAGAGCGAAATAACCTTCAGAAGGCTGCTCATCCTTTCCGCTTCACGGATTGTGGCAAATGAGAAACCGAAGCTTTCCCTGATATCATCGGCAAGAACCGAGAGATCGTGTGCCATATCCTCGCTGTCGAGAAGCCTGAGGCGAAGGGAGTTCTCATCTCTGCCCTCCGTATATGGAGCCGAGTATCCGTACCAGGGATCCAGACGGTAGTCATAATATCCTTCGTCAAGGCAGGCGGCGATGTATTCCTTGATGATGGAGAGACTCTCCCTGTCATATTTTCCGAGGGGAATATCCTGAGCGTGCTTCACTTCGTTCCATTCGGAAAGAAGATATCTTACTCTCTCATCCGTATCAGGAGAGTCCTTTTCTGTTCTTTCTTTCATGAGGGAAATGAATGCATCGTCCAACATAGCTCTTATCTTACCATCACTTTCCTGTTTTAAAAAGGTTAAAGAGCTCGACGAAGGGAGCAAAAAGAATCTGGAATGAAGACCTGAGTCCGCTTGTGAGAAGAACGACCTTCTTCAGCGCGAAAACCGAGACGGCAATGAGCCCCAGCCTGACGAGGAACATGAGGAGCGTGCGGCCGAAATTCTTAACAAGAAGCGTCTGGGTAGCCGTGTCATTCTTTATCCTTCTGACACCGCATCTGACTGCAGCCTCCCTGAGTGTGGGATTCTCCTGACTGTCGCGGAAGAGAACGGCGACAACACCGCCTTCAAGGCCGTCGGAGATGTATGCTCTGGCGAAATGATATACCTTCGGAATCGTCTTGATTATCGAATGAATGAAGAAACCGTAAGATAGAAGCATTGAAACCGAGGAAAGGACAAGATAGAAAGCCCCGTCATCCTTCATGCTGAAGAAGAAGAGCGACATGGCAAAGAGCGAGAATGATATCAGGCTCTTCACCCCCTTCTTGAGCAGCATCAGCTTCAGCGCATCCTCGAGTGCACGCATTGCGAGCTTTTTGGCTTCTGTCTTCACTGCATCGGAGTATACATCGACTCTGTCCACAATGCGGTAGAGCTTTGAATCCCTTATGGCCGGATTGTCCCTGGCAGCCTCATCGAGCGCACTGTGGAACGAAGAGACAAAGGCCCTCGCCCCCTTCAGTCCCTTCTCGATTGTACCTGCCGCTCTCTCAACCTTCGCTTCCTTCTCGTCAATGACAACAGGTTCAACTGTCTCCTCTTCTTTTTCCCTTATGAGAGACGTGTCGACAGAGAACATCGAATCGAATGCGGGAAGAATATCCTCCGGACACTGTGACCTTATTTCGAGAAGCTTCTCCCCGGAGAATGAGGAGACCGTCTTCACTATGAGTCCGATCATTCCGGTTATGACGAAGACGTCGTCGAGTAGCCCCGCGCCCGCAATTATGTCAGGAATTGCGTCGACAGGGAGAACAAGATAGAGGACGGCGACTGCTGCGGGAACCGCAACCGGGAGCCCCCACACCTTGGGATGTCTTGCGATGAAGAAGAGTACTCTGATTCTGTCCCAGATTCCCTTCAATGCCTTTCTCGAACTGTACTTTGCGGCCTTCTCCTCGGCCTTTTCTATCTCGTTCTCCGGATAGCTCTCCTCGACTCTTGCGCTTATGGACGCGGCAACAGAGGAAGCCTTCGCCTCCTCGGCGGCAGTGAGTCCGCTCTCCTTTTTTCTGAATAAGTTTCTGATTCCCCGTCCGGTCTTCATGTCTCTATTGTAACAGCGAACGGGAATCAGGACCAACTATTTGTTAAGCGATATATTTCCGCTCATGCTTTCAAGCACGAGGCTTCCCTTTCCGTCACCGATGCGGAACGTATTCCCGTCTCTTGCACTCAAGCCCATGAAGCGGACTTTTTCCGAAAGCGTTCCTGCCTTTGCCGTGAAAGATGCCCCGTCTGATGTGACTGAAATGCTGCCGGAAGCCGAGATCAGTGTTCCCTTTCTGAAGACGGAGGTCAGAGTACAGTCGACATCGCCGCTGACGGTTTTTGCGTCAATCCTCTCCCTATCGCCGCTTGAGAAGATATCACCGCTGGTGGATTTCATCTCGGCTTTTTCTAAACGGCTTTTCTTCAGCTCGACATCGCCGCTTGTGAAAAA
>CAZKIT010000096.1:0-2571 GCA_964552905.1 uncultured Spirochaetaceae bacterium | reverse complement strand
GAGAAATAGAGTCACACTTCATGAGTTCGCACTCCACATCACCGCAATAGCTCGATATTGAAATCTCACGGCTCTTCACGGAGGATGCGCTGACATCACCGGACTTCGATTCTATCTTCACTTCTTCAGTCTTCTCCGGCACTGTCACTCTCAGCCTGCTTCTTCCCGCCGTCAAGTTGACCCCCAGATTCCTGAATGCCTTCACGTTGGAGAATATCGTCCTCTTCTCGGGAGCACCAGCGACGGAGAGATGAAGAGTACCATCGTTCTCGGTGAATGAGTACTCGTGTTCTCCTTTTCTGTCCTCTTCGAAGGAGACATGAACGGATACATCATCCGACGGCTCCATCTCTATATCCGTATCCTGAGTGTCGATGATGACACTGAGTGAAGAGAATGAAACGGAAGCGGACGATGATGCTTTTCTGTCGCTCTTCTCCTCCTTTCCGCACTTCACATCTTCGAGGTTCTGTGTCATCTCGTCGATGTCCCCGAGATCGCTGATTATCTCATCATCGGTTTTTCCGGCCTTCCGTCCTTCCTCGAAATGTTCTTCGTAGTCTGAAATTATTTCATCACTGACACTCTCGCTGTACCCGGCGAGCGCAGAACGGAGCTTATCCATGTATTCTTCCTTTGTCATCACCTTTTCTCTCTGAGAGACTTCTCATCCATCCCGTATCCGTCTCTTCTTTTCTTTTCGACTCTCTCTTCGATTTCCTCGATTCTGTAGATTTCGATAAGCCTCTTTACACCGAACTTTTTCACTTGTCACCGTCTGCAAGAAGCGACAGCACACATACATCCAGGGCTCCTTTCTTGAACTGTGAGTTCATAAAAACCTCCATCGACGGATAATAAACATGATTTCCGGTAAAACAGCAGTTCCGGAAGCCTTTCCGCGCTTGACGGATGGCCCTCACGCCCCGAACAATAGATATGTAGGATTCTACAAAGGAGAAAATATGAAGAAAAACTTCAGGAGACTTGTCTCTCTGATGCTCGTTCTCTTCACGCTTTTTACACTTCCCGCACAGGGAGCGGTAACCACCAGCGGAGAGTACAGCGGAAAGACGGTCATATTGCATTCAAACGACGTGCACGGCGCAGTCGAAGGCTACGCATACATCAAGGCACTCAAGGACGACTATGAGGAGAAGGGAGCCAGCGTCATCCTCGTTGATGCAGGCGACTTCAGTCAGGGTACCACATATGTAAGCACATCAAAGGGAATGGACGCCGTCACCATGATGAACGCAGCCGGCTACGATGTTGCCACGCTCGGCAACCACGAATTCGACTACGGCTATGCCCAGCTCAGAGAAAACCTCGACAAGGCTGACTTCAAGGTCCTGTGCGCAGACGTGTTCGACGAAGACGGAAATCCGATTTATGACTCAGGTGTCATTTTCAAAGTAGGTTCACTGAAAATAGGATTCTTCGGACTCGAGACTCCGGAAGCCCAGACGAAGGCCAATCCCGCCCTCATCAAGGGACTCAGATTCCTCTCCGGCGATGACCTCTACAGACAGACACAGGCTGTCGTCGATGCACTCAGGGAAAAGGGTGCAGATATAGTCATCGGCCTCGTGCACCTCGGTGTCGACGGCGAAAGCACACCCAACAGGAGTACAGACCTCTGGGCTCACACAAGCGGCATAGACGCTCTCATTGACGGCCACTCCCACACAGTCATGGAAAAGGGCGAAAACGGAGAGAGCATTCAGTCTACAGGCACTGCATTTGCAAACATCGGTGTTATCGTAATCGACAACGCTACCAAGACAATCGAAGACAATCACCTGGTATCAACAGAAGGACTCGCAAAGGACGAGGAAGTTGCAGCGGCGGCAGAAGCCATCATAGATAGAGTCAACGCGGAGTACGACATCGTATTCGCATCCTCTCTTGTCGAACTCAACGGTGACAGGGAACCGGGTAACAGAACAGAGGAGACAAACCTCGGTGACCTCATCACGGATGCCATGATGTGGACTATCCTCAGGGAAGATGGAGCCCTCACGGTTGATGAAGGCCAC
Organism: uncultured Spirochaetaceae bacterium; assembly: GCA_964552905.1. GTDB lineage: Bacteria > Spirochaetota > Spirochaetia > Sphaerochaetales > Sphaerochaetaceae > Ornithospirochaeta. The sequence goes on along the minus strand of CAZKIT010000096.1, from coordinate 532 downwards.
ACGGTTGCTGTCACGAACGGCGGCGGTATCAGAGCATGGATCCACAGCGGAGACGTCACAAAGAAGGACGTCAACACGGTTCTTCCCTTCGGAAACACAATCGCGGTTGTATATGTAAAAGGCTCGGAGCTGCTTGAAGCACTCGAGGCCTCCACATACTGCACACCGATTTCTCTCGGCGGTTTCCCGCAGGTAAGTGGAATCGAATACACGGTAGACACGACAAAGGCTTACGACAAGAACAGCGAGACCTACCCCGCTTCCACGTACTACGGTCCTGCATCCATACAGAGAGTCACCATCACAAGCGTGAACGGCACACCGTTCAATGCTGATGATACATATGCCGTAATCACGAACAACTTCGTTGCGGCCGGCGGTGACACATACTACGCATTCGCTTCCTCGACAGACCAGTTCGACACGGGCATCGTGCTGGACGAAGCAGTCATGGACTACATCACCGAGGTTCTCGGTGGCGTCATCGGAGAAAAGTATGCAGAGCCTGAAGGAAGAATCACGGTCATCACAG
>CAZKIT010000095.1:0-6955 GCA_964552905.1 uncultured Spirochaetaceae bacterium | reverse complement strand
GGAGCAGATCATCTGGTGGATGATGAAGATAACTGCTTTGTCATTCAGAAGTTTGACTCGGGCGAACGTCGTTACCCTAAGGGATGGGATGTTGTCCAGTTTCTCAAGGACGAAAGGATATCTGAAGTGATGCTGGTCCGGGACAATATAACGATGAACAAGGGGGATGAGATTGTCTCTGACTCCGGAATCGTCATCAGAACAAATGAGAATGTGTATTCAATATCGAGAAACCCCATAAATCCTAGTGAATGAGTCCGATAAGATGGACATGCCTCTGTCTGTCGAAATTGTGAGAAAACAGTGCACGGATGATTACTGGGGGATTGAACCTGCAGAAGTCAAGCGTGAATTCATACCTCTCTGAATTGTAATGGGAAATATTATGCAATCCACGGTACGAATAGTTCTTTTTCCTTGATACTCTCCCCCTCGTCTCTCATAATTCAGTCAATGGATTTCATATTTACTGAGAAAGGTTTTATAAGGGACGGAGAGAGTGAGGAGTTTGCTCCTTCCTCTTTCTACGGGTACTGCTTCAGAGACCTCGAGAAAGGTGCCTCGATAACCGAGGAGTATATAAAGGAGATAGCCACCTATTTCATCGACAATCTTCTGTCGACAACGGGAATCGAGCTTGAGAGGGAGAAGATAACTCCCTCCTACGAGAACGAGGAACTGGACCGCATTGCGGGGGAGGTGCCCTTCGCTGTCGGAAGCCGCTATGTCGATAGACGGTGGGTGAAAAGGCAGCTTGATGTCCTTCTTTCCTGCTACAGAGCCGAAATCAGCGTTTTCAGCCAGAGTGTCGATATCTACTTCAACATGAAGAACGAGAGCCTCATGTTCCCGTCACGCATCTATTTCCACCTTGTGGAAAGCAGGAATGAGGACTATCCCTTTGCCTTCATGGCAACATACACGACGAAGGATGATGAGGGCAGCGTTCATCATTATCCTCTCAGGTTTGCTCTGACGGAGTATAAGGATGACCTCGAGGGTCTGTCGCGTCTCATCTCCCCGATAAGCCGTCTCTCGTCTTCGAGCCCCATCATCAAGGGCATGATTGAGTCGGGAAAGATCTTCTATCCCGTGAGGTTCACGGAAGAGGAAGCTTGCGACTTCCTTCTTCATGCCTCCGACTATGAGGGAGAGGGAATCGAGTGCCGCATTCCGAACTTCTGGCGTAAGAAGGGGCGCTACACATCCCTCAGCATCTCTGTCGGGAAGGGAAGTCTCAGCGAAGGAGCGATAATATCTCTAAGGCCGCAGATGGTCTATGAAGGCGTTGCGATAACACAGAAGGAGATAAAGGACCTTCTCGATATGAAGGAGGGACTTGCGTTCCTCAAGGGCAGATGGGTTGCTCTCGATAAGGATAAGCTCAGGGCTCTGCTCGAGAGCGATGAGCTCTTCTCATCTCCGATGAGTGTGAGCGACCTTGTGAAGTATTCATCCGGAATAAAGAAGAGCAGTGTGAAGCTCTCGTTCTCCGACCGTAACTGGCTCGATACTCTTGCTTCCTCCGTATCGGAAGACGTGACGGTCCCCTCTTCAGTCAATGCCGTTCTCCGGCCTTACCAGAGTGAGGGCTTCAGATACCTCTGGGCCATGAACACTCTCGGCTTCGGCTTCTGTCTTGCCGACGACATGGGTCTGGGAAAGACTGTGCAGGTTCTTGCATACCTCGAGAAGCTCAGAACCGAGAAAAAGGCGAAGAGGGTGCTTCTTGTTCTTCCGTCGTCACTCATCGGTAACTGGGAGAGTGAAATCGAAAGGTTCACTCCGTCTCTCGATTACTCCGTCTATCACGGGACGGGAAGAACGATAGGGGAGAGCTTCCTTACTATCACGACATACGGTGTCGCGGGCAAGGATGAGGAACTCGGGAAGGAGGAATGGGACCTTGTGATACTTGACGAGGCGCAGTACATAAAGAACAGCGCAACGAAGGCTTATAAGGCACTCTCCTCAATGACGAGAAAGAACGCAGTCATTCTCACGGGAACTCCTGTCGAGAACAACCTTCTCAATCTATGGTCGCTCATGGAGTACATCAACTCGGGATTTCTCGGAAGCAGAACTGAGTTCACGCGCTTTATGAAGGATGTTGATATAGAGTCGCTCTCGTCTCTCAGGCGTGCAATAAGCCCCTTCATCCTGAGGCGTCTCAAGACCGACAAGTCCATCATCAAAGACCTTCCCGATAAGATCGAGACTTCTCTCTCCGTCAATCTCACGAAGGAACAGATCATTCTCTACAACAAGGTCGTAGCTGATCTTGAGACAAGTTTCATCGAAGGTGAGGGTGAGTTCGCAGCAAAGGGCAGGGTGCTTGCCGCAATAGCGAAGCTCAAGGCCGTCTGCAACCATCCCGACCAGTATTCGGGAGAGAACGTCTACAAGGAGAGCGAGAGCGGGAAGTTCGAACTTCTGAAGGACCTTGCGTCGACTATCCACTCCAACAGGGAGAAGGTTCTCGTGTTCACCCAGTTCAGGGAAATCATCCCGGCACTCGATAATCTCCTCTCCACTGTGTTCGGTTCAAGAGGCCTCATAATCGACGGAAGTGTGACGGCAAAGAAGAGGACGGAGACTGTGAAGGCCTTCCAGAACGGGGAAGCTGACTATATGGTTCTCTCGCTCAGGGCTGCCGGAGTGGGACTCAATCTCACGCGTGCCACAAACGTCATCCACTTCGACCGCTGGTGGAATCCGGCTGTCGAGAACCAGGCGACGGACAGAGCCTACAGAATAGGACAGAAACAGAAGGTCATGGTTTACAAGTTCATATCGAAGGATACGATAGAGGAGAAGATAGACACTCTCATCAGAAGCAAGAAGGAGCTCGCAGATTCGCTCCTCTCGGATCTCGACAGTGATATCCTGACAAAGCTCTCCTCGAAGGAGCTTATCGAAGCGATGCGCTTCAGCGGAGGAAAAAGATGAGCTACGGTTTCTTCCATACGCCGACACAGGCGGAACTCAGAGAAAAGGCGAGAAAGGCGACGAAGAAGGACTATCATCCGATAGTGCTCTCCTCCAGGACGATATCCTCATCATGGTGGGGAAAGGCATGGTGTGACAACATCGACTACTATGCCGACGCATACAACCGCCTCGACAGGGGAAAAAAGTACGTCAGGGCAGACGCCGTCGTCGATCTAAACATAAACGGCGGCAAGGTGACTGCGAAGGTCGTCGGATCGAGAAAGACACCGTACGACGTGACTGTCGTGATAGACCCCGTGAAGAAGGAGAACTACGAGAAGATAGTCTCTGTTGCCGAGGGCAAGCTCAAGAGCATCTCTGCTCTCGAAAAGGGAGAGTTTCCCAAGGAATACCGGGACCTCTTCACGATGAAGGGAGACGGACTCTTCCCTCGCCTGAGTGAGATACACTTCGCCTGTTCGTGCCCCGATCCCACGAGAATATGCAAACACATAGCCGCAGTACTCTACGCCATCGGTAGCAGGCTCGACGACAATCCTCTTCTTTTCCTCTCCCTCAGGGGGATAGACGTGAATGACTTCACGGAGAGGCTCATCAAGAAGGAGGCTGCGAGAATCTGGCAGAGTGTCGGTTCCTCCATCGATAAGGAAAGACTCATCGGCGAGGAGGAAGCGGAACGCCTATTCGGCTTCGAAGCTCCGCCTCACACATCTGATGACAAAGATATAAGAAAGGTGCTGAAGAGCCTGCAGAAGTGATGAAGGGCCACGGTTGATTCAGTCCCACAAAGGACGGACTGAAGACAGATGAAGCTTTGGGTCGTCATGTCTGGTTAATTGTTAGATTCGGGGTGTGAACAGTAACAATGGCAGTTTGTTCTGTCCCGAGAATACAGTGGCAGAAGCCGGATTTCTATTGTAGGATAGAGATATGAAGAAAATAACCGTCAATGTACGCTCATTCGAGGATATCATAGCAAAGGGTGAATACATCTATGTCGATAAGACAGAATATGTATATAAGCTTGTCTGTAATGAGTTGCAGAATTATTACTTCATTTCTCGTCCCAGAAGATTCGGTAAGAGCCTTATGTGCTCGGTTCTGCAGAATCTCTTCGAGGGAAAACGGGAACTTTTCAAAGGTCTCTATATAGATTCAACGGATTATTCCTTCGAGAAGTATCCGGTACTTCATTTCAATTTTGCCGACTACAACTGGAGCAGCTACGACTCTTTTCTTACGGATTTCCAGACTGAAATATGCCGGGAGGCGGTAAAGAACGGGATTGCAGTTGAAAACGGTGAGCCTTCCTCGATGCTGAAATCTGTTCTGAACGAGATGGATGGTAAGGCCGTCATCATCGTTGACGAATATGACACACCGATAATCCATACTTATACGAACATTGAACTTGCTGACAGAATCAGGGAAACGCTCAGCGCATTCTATACTGTCATAAAGAACAACGATGACAAGGTACGTTTCTTTTTCATCACTGGTATTACGAAATTCTCCAATATGTCCATCTTCTCGCAGATGAATAATCTTAATGACCTGACATTCGACAAGGACTATGCCACAGCATTCGGTTATACCGAGAATGAGATTGAGACATATTTTTCCGAGTATATCGATCAGTACATGAGATGCAGTGACAGAGAGTATGAGACAAGGGAGGATTTTCTGTCTGCCGTCAGGAAGTATTATGACGGTTACCGTTTCTCATACAGAAATGAAGTCAAGGTCTACAATCCCGTATCTGTCGGGAAATTCTTCAACAGCGGGTGTGAATTCGAGCCATACTGGGTGAACACGGGAGCCAGTACGCTGGCGGTGAGTCTGGCAAAGGATTACCAGCTGAGTTCGGTAGTAACGCAGAATCCTGTTCTCCTTGTCAATGAAATCTCGACCTTCGATTACAGAAACCTTGCAACTCATTCTCTTGGGGCTCCGCAGATACTTGCTCTCATATACTTTACGGGCTATCTGACGATAAAAGACGGTGACAGTACAGCTGTTACTCTTATGTTCCCGAACAGGGAGGTACAGACGGCCTTCAGCGAGAGTCTCATCGGATGCTACAACGGAGGAAGTGAGCTTTCAAAATGTATTGCACAGGCGAGAACCGCAATAAGAAGCAATGATATTCCTGCTCTTGTGAATGCACTCAATGCCTACTACGAGAAACTGCCTCATGTCATTCTCTCCAAGGAAATCGGTTATCAGGCTATGTTTTATGTTCTTTTCCTCATAATAGGGGTGGATTCGATTTCAGTTGAAGAAGCGACCACGCTTGGACGCATCGATGTGGTGATAGTGTCAAGGAGTGAAGTTTATGTGATAGAACTGAAGGTGAATCAGTCGGTGAAGAAGGCACTCGAACAGATAAGGAAGAAAAGGTACTACGCGAAATACATCAATTCCGACAAGCGTATACACATCGTAGGCCTCAACTTCACTTCCCGAAGCAGGAAGATCAGTTCCTTCAGGGAGGAGATAATCGACAAGACGAAGGAGCCGACATTTCTCGGGTGATGTAAAAACGGGAAGGTTCAACGCCTTCTCTTCATGGATTATAAGAGGCAAAGAGTATTCGAACCTCCGACCCTCAGTTCCGGAAACAGATGTTATATCCACTGCGCTATTGCCCCGTGGTGATATCCGGATGACAATACATTTCACCATCCGGGAGAAAGTCTTGCTTCTCTGAAAATAACTTTGGCGGCAGAGTCTTCTGAAATCTCAGAAGATTGACGAGGGCAAGGTCCTTCTTCATTCCCAGTCTCTTTTCCTTATACGGAAGAGTGATATGTTTTATCGAGAAGACGGCCCTCACACCCTCCTTGTAAGCTCCTTCCTCTCCGTCAGCGATGTCGCCGACGAAAGCAATTATCTTCACGCCCTTCTCCCTCGCTTCCCTCACTACTCCTATTACCATCGTTCATCTCAGTGATTGACCGTCTATTCTTCCCTCTTCCGTGTAGACGAAGTCTGCTCTGTCGAGAAGCGAGGGAAAGTGAACTGTATCGAGAACTGTCTCGATTCCCATCTGAAGAGAGGAACCGAAGAAGGTAACTATGCCTTCGCCCATTCCTCCCGCTGCACCGGAGCGGGAGGAACTGTTTGTCAACACTGCAGTCCCTCTTCATGACGGATGAGAGTTTTCTCATCTTTGCGTCGAGGTTCTTCACCATATTCTCGTCGGCATTTTTCTGCGGACCGTATACATACGCTGCTCCTCAATGCACTCGTTAAGAAGGGGAGACTTGTCAGCAGATGTGTCCTCCGTGTCTCCGTAGTGATTGAAGAATTTTCTTGATTTTCTCCGGAAAGTATCAAATAATGATACTAACTGGAGAGAATATGATTAAGACAACAGATATGCTCCTCGAGAGTCTGAAGAATTATTCCAATCCGAAGATGAAGCTCTCGAGGATGGTGGAGAAGCATGAATACTATCCGATAATCCGCGGACTCTACGAAACGGACAAATCTGTTCCGCCCTATCTTCTTGCAGGAAGCATCTGCAGTCCGTCGTACATATCCTTCAGCTTCGCACTCTCCGTCTACGGCCTTATTCCCGAAGCCGTACCGACAGTGACGAGTGCGACATTCGAGAAGAGAAAGAAGAAACTGTACACAACACCATTCGGCGTCTTCATCTACCGTGATGTTCCATCCTCTGCTTTTCCTTATGGAATCAGAGTCGTCAGAGAAGGTGATTACTACTACCGCATCGCAGAACCGGAGAAGGCTCTCTGTGACCTTCTCTATACGCTCTCTCCTGTGCACAACATGAAGGAACTTGATGACCTTCTTTTCGAGAATCTGAGAATCGAAAGAGATGATATAAGCAAGTTTGACTGGGATAAAGTGGCAGCGTATGCCCCGCTTTACCATTCGACGAATGTGACGGCATTGGCCGCACTGAGAAGGAGAATAACAAATGAGCGGACAGATTGAGGAAATGCTCAAGGCCTACAATGTTGAAAACATCTATGAC
>CAZKIT010000094.1:0-6966 GCA_964552905.1 uncultured Spirochaetaceae bacterium | reverse complement strand
TACTGAAATGTGAAATGATTATTGAATGCCTCCCGGACGAGGAATGTCTTTCCAATTCTTCTTCTGCCGTAAACAGCGAGGAATTCGGATTTCCTTGATTCGGATAACTCTTTCAGTATCTGCAGCTCTTTGTGTCTTCCAATAATCGTATTCATACAGTTATTTTGAGCGGAAAAAAGTGCAGAATCAAATATTTTCGCTAAAAATGAGTGATAAACAGCGAAAAGTACATTATGAAATCATGTTTTCGCTGAAAAAGCGGTGATAAATGGCGAAAAGTACCTTCGAAAACAATGTTTTCGCTAAAAATAGATATAAAAAGCGAAAAGTGCCTTTGAAAACCAAGTTTTCGCTGTAAATGAGGGATAATCAGCGGAAAGTACCTTCTGAGACTGTGTTTTCGCTGAGAATTTATGCCTTTTCGATTCCCGCTTTTCTTCTGAAGAGCCTTGTGCCTCTTCTGAATAGGATGGGGAGAGCGAGACCGAGGGCGCGGAAGGTGTTGTCTGCTGCCATGCACATCCAGACGCCGAGAAGATCGGTGTGGAAGGCTTTGATTGCGATAGTGGAGAATAGTATTCTTATTCCCCATGCTCCGATTGTCTCGATGATGAAGGGGAACTTCGTCTCTCCGAGTCCGTAGTAGATACCTTCACATACTATCATGAGACCGAAGAGAGGCTCTGTGAATGCGATGAGCCTCAGAATTCTCGTCCCTTCCTCTATTACGACAGCATCAGGTGTGAAGAAACCCATGACGGAGTGGGCGAGAAAGAAGAGCAGGGCTCCCGTGAAGGCCATCATCAGGAGCGTGAGAAGAGAAGCCTGACGCTCGATTATCCTGAACTTGTCCTCATCCTTCTCTCCCACAGATATTCCTATAAGCGTGCTTGTCGCCCCTCTGAGGCCGTAGCCAGGGACATAGAAGATTGTCTCTGCGGAGAGTGCTATGGAGTGGGCTGCAAAGATTACGGTTCCCATCGATGACACAAGGGATGCGAACACTATGTGCCCCAGGCAGCTTGTCGTGTTCGTCGCGGCTGCGGGAAGGCAGATTGCCAAAGTCTCCCTGAGAAGTGTCTTCTCCGGTTTGAGGTATTTCCTTTTGTAACTTACAATCTTCTTTCTCTTCCAGATTACCGCAAGAACGACGGCACCCGAGACGTATGAAATGAGCGTTGCGATGGCGGCTCCCTTCACGCCGAGTGCGAATGTGTAAATAAGAAGGTAGTTCAGTACGATATTGAGAAGGTTCGCCGAGAGGTTTATCAGCATCGGCGTTCTGCTGTCCTTGACTGCGCGGAAAGCCGCGCTTCCGATGATGATGAATGCACGTGCCGGGATAGCCGTGCTGATTATCGCAAAGTAGACGGATGAGAGTTCCCTTATTTCTTCGGCGGCATTCATCCAGACGGGAATGAAGGGACTGAGTGCGACTGCTGCCGCTCCGATGACGGAGCCTATGATGAGGGAGACAGAGAAGGCCATGGATGAAGCCTTCTCTATCTTTCCGTAGTCCTTCGCACCGAGAGATGAGGAGATTATCGCAACAGTTGCGATGCCGTATGACGAGAAAAGCGAGTAGATGAGCCAGTTCACAGTACTTGTGAGGCTCACCGAGGCCGTCGCCTCGGCACCCAGCTGTCCCACCATTGCCGTGTCCACATACTGCAGGAGTGTTGAGAGTATCTCCTCGAGTACGATGGGGAAGGCAAGAGTGAGCAGCGACTTCAGATTTTCCCTTCGCTTGATGCTGTTCATGTTATTTGAGTACTGCGAGGAAGTAGTCGTTGATTCTTCCGTCTTCATAGAGAAGATGGTAGAGATTCATCACGAGAGGGAAGTCCTTCTCGAGTCCCAGTTCCTTCACTTTCTTCGCGACAAGGTTTATGGTCCTCTTTCCTTCGATTACAGTCGCTGCGTTCTTTTCCTCGTTGAAAAGGAAGCCCTTTCCGATGAGCATGCCGAATGTACGGTTACGCGACAGGTCGTTCAGAGCCGTGAGTCCGAGGTCCCCCAGTCCGCAGTAGCAGAAGATCGTCTCTTCCGAACACGAGTAGAGCTTCAGAAGCTTTCTCATCTCCTTGACGGCTTTCGTATAGACGAGGAAGTCGACGTTCGGGGAACCATACTTTCCGGACACGAGTCCGATTGCGATGGCGTACATGTTCTTGAGTATGGAGCAGAGTTCGACGCTTCTCGTATCCTCCGTCCAGTCGAGCGTGAAACCGGTGTGGGGAAGGATGTTATCCCTGAAGTATTCGTAGTCGTTCTTCTCTCCGCCGAACGTGAATGATGTCGGAAAACCGTTCATCGTTTCGATTGCGAATGAGGGCCCCTTCATGCTTGCTCTTCTTCTGAATGGAATATCCTCCGTGATGAAGGCTCCGTCGTCACTCATTCCCTTGGCAAGATTGACGATGAGGGGCTCCCCGCTCGTGTTCTTCCTGATTCTCTCAGAGAACGGTACGATGGCCTTTGACGGGAGAACGAGAAGTATTACATCGGCTTCATTGAAGACCGTGTCGTCCATTGTCGCCGTCAGTGACGGAGAAAGGAACTTCGTCGGGAAGTATTTCGTGTTCTGATGATTTGCGGTTATGTCCTTGTAGACGTCCTCTTCGATGGTATGAATCGTGACGCTGTTGTTTCTGTTCCATGTGAGACGTTCGGCGACGGAAGTACCGAAGACACCGCCTCCTGCAACTACTATTCTGTTCACTTGTTTTCCTCTTTCTTCCTTATTATGTAGAGTCTTGACGTATTGTCGCCGAGTGTTCTCATCCCTTCTTCGTAACCGTTTCCGCTTGTATTGTCGGCCAGCGTCAGTCCTGCCCATTTGAGGGCGTCTCCGGATACGTTGTAGCATTCAATCTCCTGCGGCTTGAGTATGAGGTCAACCTTGCTCTGCAGGTGGTTGCGGGCCATGAATGAATAATTGCAGCTCTCGTTTGCACATTCGACGTAGAGTTTTTCCGCTGTCGTGTTCATTCCGGCTCTCTTTAGGTAGTAGAGCATCAGAATCGCGGACCCGTCTCCGTTCGAGACCGTCCAGACTGTACGCGTCTCGCTTTCCTCCTGCAGCGTGAATGTCCCGTACTGGAGAAGAAGCTGATATGCCTTGTAGAACTCAATCTGCTGCTTGAGTATGAATTTTTCGACCTTCGACAGATCGTGCGGGTTTATCGAAAGGGAGAGAACACCGAAGATCGATGTATTGAATTTGGTTTCATTCTCGATAAGCCGTCCGGAGAGTTTGTCCGGAGACGATGAAAGTGAGATGTTCATCACCGACAGCGGATAGACAAGCGCTGTCCCTTCGATTGTCCTGAGCCGCATGAGCGGATCGGAGCATTCCGTTACAGTGATGGATGTGCAGTATGAGAGCATGCCCATGTCGAATCTCATACCTCCCGCGCTTGTTCCCTCGATGTAGAGATTCGGGAAAGTTTTGGTTATCGTATCGAGAATATGGTAGAGCCCGAGAAGATAGCGGTGCATGAATTCTCCGGAATCTCTCTTTCCCTCATTCGACCAGAGGTCTCCCTGCTGGCGTGAAAGACTCCACTTTATGTAGTCGACTGACGAGGATTCGATTATTTTCGTGAGTGTTGATATTACCCATTCCTGTACATCGGGGCGTGAGATGTCCAGAAGGAGTTCATGGTTGCCTTCGCTGCTTGCCTCTGCATTTCTCCCGACTATCCAGTCCGGGTGTGATTTGTAGAGCATGCTGCGTTCGCTTATACCCTCCATCTCGAACCACAGACCGAAGCGCAGTCCCATGTAGTGGACCTCATTCGCAAGCGCCTTGATGCCTGATGGAAAATGCCGCGTATCGGCATACCAGTCGCCGAGAGAGGACGTACTGTCATTCCTGGCTCCGAACCAGCCGTCATCAACCACGATGCCGTCCACGCCGAGATTTTTGGCTTCATGTGCCATCTTCAGCACTTCCGCTTCGTCCGGGTCGTATGACAGGGTCTCCCATGTACTCAGCATCACCGGCTTGAGCCTTGTTTTCCACATGCCGCGCCTGATATGGTTCTCGATGAATTTCTTCATGAGTATTCCCGCTCTGTTTCTGCCGTACGGTGAGTATGCGAGTAATGCTTCGGGACTTTCGAAGATCTCTCCCTTCTCGAGTTTCCATGAGAAGAGGTCGCTGTTGATGCCGCATGTCACATGCGTGATTCCGTTAGGAGTTTCGCTTATCGAAGTGCGGTGGGCCCCCGAGTAGACGAGAGACGAGAGATATGTGTCCTTTCCGTTCACGATGATGACGGTCGGGTCGGCAGAACCGCTCTGTATCGTACGCGATTCGACTGTGAAGACACCTTCCGTCATCTCTCTCTCCGTAATATGCTTTTCCCTTCCCCATGCACCGGAGAAAGATGTGACGTGTACTCCTCTGGCCCTGAGATCGAGGGTCGATGAGAGGAGCGAGTTTATGATGAATGTCTCTTCAGATTCGTTCTGTACAGCTGTCCTTCTCGTAATCACATCAGCTTTGAAGAATGCCGTGTAGTATGTGATGAGCCTTATGTGGCGTGTCTTGTCGGTGTATGTGACGGCAAGCGTCTCCGCTTCATCCTCCGATGCCACGGCCTGCGGCATCTTTGCTCCTCTGAACCGCACTATGCCCGGGATTATCTGATGCGATGCATATCTGAAGTCGAGTGTTCTGTCGCCTTTTTCTCCGAGGGAACCCGAGATAAGAGGAGTCTTGTAGTCTCCCTTGCCTTCGGTGGAGAATTCGAGAAGCGTGTCATCAAGCGAGAATTCACCGTACTCCTTCCTGGCAAGAGTCGACATATGCGGAGCCTTGAGATGTTTCTCTCTTATCGCGGCAAGGGATGATCCGGCTTCTCTGAGCTTTCTTCCGTAGTAGACGTGCTCGGGATAGAGCGTGTCTTCGACGGAGAATATGTAACTTGTGTTTTCGGTTTCGATATAGAAAAGGCCGTTGTCGTATCTGATCATCTTTGTCCTCGCTTCTTCATGATATTCTACAGCAGAATCCTTTTACAACAAAGTAACCTTTGTGATTTTCATATGTTAATATATCTGCATATGGATATCAGGAGACTCTCCCTGTGGGAGGGAAGATACGCAACTTTCATGTCAAACGAAACCTTCCAGGCTCTGATCGAGGATCAGGGGGAGGTCATGCTGGAGCTGAGTGTCAGAAATCTCAGCGGCGCCCGCACTTCTTCGCTCTGCCTTCCGTACTTCCGCGGAACCGGCAGCGGTGTCATGAGTGATGACAACGGACAGTGGTGGCGCATGAGCCAGGGTCTCTATCAGGCCGGCGGGGCCTACTTCAATTTCCCCTCCTCAAGCGAGGATCTCATAAACACATCAAACACCTACTGGACCCTCAGACGCTACGGCACCGAGGATGAGTTCGGGGGAGTGTGGAAGTACAGTGAGATGAAATCGAGACAGGACGGCAACCGTTACAAGGCGGGGCGTGTTGATCTCATCCTTCCGGAACAGGATGTCATATATACCGCGATAAGCATCACGAACACAGGCGAGGATGACCTCTCGGGCAACGCCAAGTGGGTTACGATGCTTTCTTCCCCGCTGATCGAGAAAGGTGCTTTCATAAACACGAATTCGCACTCATTCTGTGTCTATCCGCTTACATACCGCGAAAGCGGTGTCAACAGGTTCGTTCCGAATGTGATCTTCGAGGATCTGAGATATGCGCCTCTTCTTCGAGGCGGCACTGCCGATGCGGCCACCGTTCCTTCTCCGACCGGGACATACGATTACATCATGGGAGACATCGAAGGTGACAGTGTCTCCTGGCTCAGCGTAATAAATCCGAATGATCAGATGTGCTACTTTCTCTTCCAGCCGAAAAGGGAGAGTGAGAACGAATTCATATTCCCACATTCGACCATCGGGGAAAACTGGTACGGAAGAATGGATTCTCCGTGGGCGCTCTTCGACGGGGCGACCCCGCAGACGAGGTCTCTTTCCCTCGGTTTCGCCGCAGGGGAAAGGGGAAGCAGCAACTTTACCCTCCATGCCGGAGAGACGAAGGTGATGTACATCGCAAACTGCTATACTCCTCTCGATAATCCCCGCATTGCAGCAATGGGATTCTACCAGAATGACATCAGGAACGACGGCTTCTACCTCAGACGCACACGTACGCTGTCAATAATCATGGCTGATACATCCTTCAGGGCAATAAGAAAGCTTTCGAAGAGAATTTTCCTCAGAAGTTCGACAACTGAAGACAATCAGTAGAATCATAAGAAAATCCGGGAACAAACGGAGAAAAATGCGGAGCGTATCATAGGACCGCCTTTTCTGCTGTCAATTATTATGGTTGACAGTCTGATATTTGAAAGAGAAAATAACACAAGTGGGGTTTTACTATGGCAAAAGCTAAGAATGAAGCTGCAGAGGCAGCAAAAGAGGTCCAGGTCGAAGAGACGAAAGACACGAAGGAAGTAAAGGACGTGCATGAGCTCAGCTATGTCGCTGAAAAGGGCTGGGGCGTCAAGAGACAGGGCAGTACAAAGGTCATCAAGTACTTCAAGACGAAGCTTGAGGCTATCCAGTACATTCTCAAGGTCTCCGAGAATCAGAAGACGAGAGTCGTTATCCACCTGAAGAACGGCAAGTTCCAGAAGTTCGATAATGCTGTCAGAGCTCTCGCTTATGCAAAGACAAGCTCCGAAGAGGAGTAATCTTTCTATTGACTAACACTGCCCGATTAGGGTATTGTTAGTCACACATTGGTGTTGTGCCCGAGTGGCCTAAGGGGACGGTCTGCAAAACCGTTTTTCATCGGTTCGAATCCGATCGACACCTTCAGTGACGACTCCTGTAAAAAGGGGTCGTTTTTTTTACGGCTTTTTCTGCTTTTCTGATTTGCTCTGATGTTCCATTGTTGCTGAGCCCTATTTTTATTTGGAGATAACTCTGCATTTTTCTTAAGAAATC
>CAZKIT010000093.1:0-7089 GCA_964552905.1 uncultured Spirochaetaceae bacterium | reverse complement strand
GCAAGATCATCAACAGCCAGAACGAAGTCGGCGGCTATCCGGAAGTGGAACCCGTTTACAGAGAGCTGAAGCCGTGTGAAGGCTCAATCGAGGAATGGCTCGAAGAATACACGTATGAGGTAATGCCTCACTGATTACAATGAGAGAACCCCGGCGGATGTCGGGGTTCATCATTTCAGATAGTGAGTGATTATCTGAGTGCGGAAATCAGAGCATCAACTTCTGCATCCGTCATTCCGCCGCCGAGAAGATATCTTCTTGCTCCGGCAGAGAGAGAAGAAGGAGTGAGACCTCCGACGGAAGAGACACCAGCAATGGTCTTCAGCATCTCGTCGATGTTGTTCTTCACGATTACGCTGTAACGCTCTTCGTCTGAGGATGTGACGCCGTAGTAGTTTTCATAGCTCTTCATGTAGTCAGCGACTATCTCATCATAACCGGCTCCCATCAGAGCTTCGATGAGTGCACACGTGAAGCCTGCCCTGTCCTTTCCTTCAGTGCAGTGAACGAGAACAGGGGTCTCGTAGCCGCCGTCCACCATCTTTCTGATTCCCCCCGCAAGACTCTGCTGGAATGATGACGAGGAGAAGTCAACGCTCATGTTGAGAGCAATCACCTTCCCGTTCTCATAGAGAGACTTGTAATACGGACTGTCAAATCCTTCCTCTGTGAAGTATGATTCGATTTCCTCACTGGTGTCAGCAAGATTGAGTACGGACTTCACACCAGCCGATGCAATGAGCCTGTCAGCCCAGGAAGCTCTGTTATGTTTGTTGTTGACAGGTGAACATGAGCGGTAAAGCTTACCGGGTGCGATATCGCCTCCCCTGACTTCCCTGAAGTTTGCATATTCTTCATCGCTGGAGTAGTCTTCACGGGATGCCGTATAGTGAAGAGAGTTGAGGATTTCGGTATCGAGAGCACCGCCCTTGGTGTTGAGGCTTATTTTCACACTGTCGCCGATGCTGAGACCTGCAACCTCGTAGATCTTGCCGTAGTTGATGCATGCGGCAACTGTCTCATGGCCCGGATATGCCCTCAGAAGAGGCTCACCCTTTGCCACATAGTAGCCGTCAAAGAACGGGATGTTCTCGAACCTGTAGCCGTTGCTGAACTCGAGGTCGACTGTATCTCCAAGTTCATATCCGTCAGCAAGAATCTTCTCGATTGTAAGATCGAGTGTTGCATGACCGTATTTCTCGAATGCCGTTATCGTGGCTTCTTCCACGGGAAGTGTGGCTGTCACAGAAGCCGTCATCTCTTTCACGGGATGAGCGGCAACAGAACCGAACGCAAGAAGCAGGACAAGCAGTACTGCTGTTAATTTTCTGACCACTTCTTATCTCCTTATATTGTTAAGAGGATAAACATTCTACCCCGACTGAAGAAAAAAGCAATCAAAACTCGGCAAAAACAGATACTGCGTATAAGAATCACCGGCTTCAAAGCGTCCGCCAACTGTCTCCATGAGCAAGGATGACAATCTAAAGATGAGGAAGAAGATGTCCGGGCTATCAAGCCTGGCACCCCTTTTACTGCAGGACGATGCAGAACTATTTCGACCATCATGCACGATTTCTTTGACAAAATCCCGAAATCTCCCGCTCTATAAGTATGAGTACAGAAAAAACAGCCAGATTCAGAGACGGAGAAGAGCCGAGAGAAAAACTGGAGCGTCTGGGAGTCCGCGCTCTTTCCGACAGGGAACTCCTGATGATTCTTCTCGGTCAGGGCAACGCCACAAGGAGTGTTGATGAAATCAGCGATGAGGTGCTTTCCCTCCTCGACAGAGGAACGAGTTTCCCCCTTATAACGCTGATGAACATACCCGGAGTCGGAAGAGCCAAGGGAGCGACGATTCTCGCCGCCCTCGAACTCGGACGGAGAAAGAATACGAGAAAGCCGAAACAGATTCTTCACCCGACAGATATTTATCAGGAAGTGAGGCACTACGCCAACCGCAACAGCCAGGAGTATCTCATAGTGCTTTCTCTCAACGGAGCGAAGGAAGTGCTCGACATCACGGTTGCAACGATAGGCTTCGTCAACAGGACATTCTTCCATCCCAGAGAGGTCTTCTCGGAACCCCTGAAGAAGCGGGCGACATCGATTGCAATAGCACACAATCATCCCTCCGGGCAGCTTGTTCCGAGTAGCGAAGACAGAATGGTGACAAGAAAAATCGCCCTTTCAGGCGAAATACTCGGTATAAACCTCATTGACCATGTCATATTCACCGACAACGGCTATTACTCCTTTCTCGAGCATGGGGAGATGGAAGGAATAGACCGTTTTGTCGAACAGGAAAAGAAGAGTGCGGGGAAAAGAGAGGAGGCCTTCCTCGCACTCGAGAAAATCAGATTCCAAGGAAGCCCTTGAGGACGAGAAGGGTATTCTTCACCCCGTCTATGTGGCTTCTTTCGTTGCAGTGGGATGCAAACACACCTGGTCCTATGAGACCGTGGCGTATGTCGGCCCCGCCGGAGAGTGCGGCTTCGACGTCCGACGAATAATGGGGATAGGTATCCACGCAATATGATGCTCCTTCCCTCTTCGCCGCGTCTATGAGAGCACCGACCATATGATAGTTATACGGCCCCTTTGCATCCTTTGCACAGATGGAGACTTCTCTTTCAGTACACGAGCATCCTTCTCCGACACATCCCATGTCAACGGAAAGACCTTCAGTGACACCTTCTGGAACTGAAGACGAGGCACCGTGGCCCACCTCCTCGTATGCGGTGATGTGCACATACGTATGGCGAGAGAGCTCGATGCCGTTGTCAGAGATGTATTTTGCAAGCGCGAGGATGATGCCGACCGAGAGCTTGTCATCGAGGAAACGCGACTTGATGTATCCGCTTTCAGTCACATGTGCTCCCGTAAAGAGACATACAGGGTCTCCGACTTCAATCCCGAGAGCTCTGACATCATCCCTGCTCTTCACATCTTCATCAATGAAGCATTCAAGAACCCTCCAGGTACGCGGGGAATTGTTGAAGTCATCATTGACATGAACAGAGGGATTGGGAATCTGGATGGTACCTTCGTAGATCTTCCCGTCACGGGTATGAATACGCACGTTCTCGCCTTCGATTCCTACCGGATGAAGGCCTCCGAGCATATCCATTCTGAGCCGGCCGCTGGGTTTTATCTCGCTGACAATGGCACCGATGGTATCCATATGGGCCATGATTACAAGACCGTTTGAGTCATCATTACCGCCAAGGTCGGCGATGATACCTCCCTTGTTCGTCATACGGCACGGAAAGCCGAGAGATTCGAATTCCCTGCGTACAAGACCGGCAACCGCCTCCGTATATCCGGTGGGACTGTCGACGGAAAGAAGGGAGAGAGTCTTCTCCACTGCAAAATCTACATATCTGTTATCAATCATGGAGCCATTGTAAAACAAAAACCTCCACCGGAAAAGTGGAGGTTTCATTATCTGTCCGAAGACTATCAGAAGAGATTGACGAGAAGGGAAAGAGCAATTTTTCCCTGCTTGAAGGAATCGAGGTCCTTAAGGTCATCACCCTGGAAATAGTCGATAAGAGTATTGAACGGAATCTTGTAGTCAACGCCGAGGGCAATCGGTCCGATGTTGACGCCGAGTGCAACACGTGCAAGAAGCTGCGAGTTCTTCAGGACATCGAATGTCTGGCTTGCAGGCTTGCCGTCAACCATGACGCCGTCGCTTCCGAATTCAATCGGAAGAGCATATCCGACACCGAATGCAAGATCAACGACATTCATGTCTGCACGGAGGTTAGCCGTGAGAATCGTATTGAGAACCGTATTGTCGTTGTTCTTGCCGAAAAGAACATTCGTTGCAATGCTGAAACAGCTGAAATTGAGTCTTGCGTCAACGCCGAGATCGTAATTCTTGAATTCCTTATAGTCTTCGATCTTTGTGATATCTCCACCGAATCTGGCTGTGGCACCGATCTGAAGAACAGAAGCAAAGGCACCTGTGCAGACAAGTGCAAGTATAAGAACGATGATGGTTAATTTCTTCATAATATAAATCTCCTTACTCCCGAAGGCACAGCAGTGCCCCTTGGAACACATGATAAACCAATATCGAAACAATTAGTTACACAATTTTGTAAATTCTGGTTTAACAAAAAAAGTCATCTCGAATGTCTGTCCTTGAGAACGTCGACGACTTCACTGAGTGTACAGTCCTTCTGCGCCAGAAGCACGAGGAAGTGATAGATGAGATCAGCAGCCTCACCCAGGAATAGATCCTTGTTATCATCCTTGCTGGCGATGACAAGTTCGACGGCCTCCTCTCCGGTCTTCTGTGCAATGCGGTTCAGACCGCGCGAGAAGAGATGATTGGTATAGCTTCCCTCGCTCGGATTGAGTCTTCTGTCCTGGATTACTGATTCGAGATAGAAAAGAAACTCCGGGGAGGAAAAATCTCCCGGCTGGTTATCCTCTCCGAAACAGGTGTCGCTTCCTGTATGGCATACAGGGCCCGACGGCATCGCCTTTATAAGAAGCGTGTCACCGTCGCAGTCGACAAGGATCTCCCTCACCTTTATATAGTTGCCGCTGTTCTCGCCCATGACCCTTATGCGGCCCTTGGAGCGTGAATAGAATGTGACGAGACCTCTCTCGAGCGTGAGTTTATAGGCTTCCTCATTCATGAAGCCGACAGTAAGAACATTACGAGTGACGGCATCCTGTATTACTGCAGGAACCAGACCGTCCCTGTATTTTGAAAAGTCGATCGTCATTTTTCCCTCATTGTTTCTTTAATATTTAATCAGTATCGGATTTTTGCAAAGCGGTTGTCAACTGAAAGATAAAAGAACAACGAGGGAAATATAAGAATGAAATCTATAGTCGGGAAAGAGTTACTTTACTTCTTCGTAACTGACTGTCTGGCTCTTGTCCTTTTTCTTCGCTTCCACGACGAGGATACATACCCTGATTCCCCATACGAAGATACATACACCTGCGACAATGAGCAGAATTCCGAAGATATTCATGATTGTCTGTCCGACGAATGCAGGGAAGATGAAGAGAAGAACGGAAGCTATGATGTAGATGAGGCCGTTTCCGTTGAAGACGTCACTGAGGTCGGAGTACGGCTTGAGACGATAATTCTCGATCATGTTCACTATACCCGTATACAGGAAACCAGCCGCGATGACATAGATGACACCCTTCATGATTCCGTCACTCTTGCTCTGCAGGAACGAAAGAGCGAAGGCAAGCGCAAGAATACCGAGTGCAGCCGAGATGATGCCGTCGATGAGAATCGTGAACTTGATTTTCTTCTGTGTTTCCGATTCGATTGAAGACCCGTTGACGGATACCTTTACAGCCTTTCTCGAGAAGCGCAGGGCGTCAATGAGTTTTCTGCAGCCGCGGAGCGCAAGTATGATAGAGAAAGCGACAGCCGCGATATTGAGGACGGTTGTCGGCTGGACGATGACGAATACACCGAAAAGCAGTGCTATTACACCTGAAAGCCAAAAAAGAATCGCACTTTTCATTTTTTATTTTTCCTTCTTCTTAAATATGATACCAAAAAGACTAAACGTGTAGAAAAAACTTCCGATTATGATAAACTTTCCACATGCGCTACTTACTTTTTGATGCAGATCAGACGATTTGGGATTTCAATGCTACAGAGAAAATCGGATTAAGGAAAGTATTCGAAAGCTGTTTTCTTCCCGATTCGAAGGAAATGACCGACGCTTATATGGTCGGCAACATTCTCTGCTGGAGAGAATTCGAAAACGGGGAGCTTACACTCGACGATCTTGAAGTGAAGAGATGGCGGCTCTTCTTCGAGCGTATCGGGAGAACGGAATTCAGGGCCGAAGACGCCGCATCGCTCTTCAAGGATACGCTGGCACATAACGGGATAATGCTTGACGGGGCTGTCGAGTTTCTTGAAAGCATCCAGGACCGTCCGAAATCACTTGTCACGAACGGCATTTCCTCGATACAGCGTCAGAGGCTGAAGGATACAGGCTGTGAAAAATACTTTGAAAAGATCTTCATAAGCAGCGAAGTCGGATACCACAAGCCGCAGAAGGAGCTCTTCGATGCCGTACTGGCGGCGCTGGGAAAGACAGGGGACGAATGCGTCATGATAGGCGACAGCGAGCACAGTGACATACAGGGTGCAGTGAATGCCGGGATCGAGAGCATATATCTGAACTTTGACGGCAGGAAATCAGAGATGGCCACATGGTCAGTCTCGTCATACGATGAACTGAGGTCCTTAATCAGTAGAATATAGATCTCCCTGTCTCCAGCCGTTTTCCTTCATCCACCCGTCGAGGGTTCTGAGAAAGAGAGACTTGTCCATGAAGTGCCTCGGCTCTATGAGACGGTGCATGGGAGTATCGCAGACAAGACGTTCGACAATCATGTCCGGCCTCAGATGTCTCAATACGAGCGCGCAGTTCTCAAGATGCCGCCTTGTCGAAGAGGAGACGACTTCGCCGTCGTAGAACTCATCGGCCATCCTCGTTCCTCCCGCGATATGGAGGTTGTGTATCTTCACGGCATCGGAGCCGCTACCGTTCACGCATTTCACGGTATTGATGTAGTCCTCCGTCCCCTCTCCCGGGAGTCCGAGTATTATGTGGGTCGATACCCTGAGACCGTATCTCTTCGCCCTCTCTGCCGCCCGGGTATAGCAGAGAGAATCGTGTCCCCTGTTTATGCGATCAAGTGTCTCGTCGTTCGAGCTCTGGAGTCCAAGTTCGACCCACACTTCCCTTTCTGGAGTTATATAGGAGGAAAGAAGAGCACACACATCGTCAGCCATGCAGTCCGGCCTCGTCGATACTATGAGTTCGCTGAAGGGAAAGTACGAAAGTCCTCTGTCATAGATTGCTTTAAGGTTGTCGACAGAGTCGTATGTGTTGGTCCAGCTCTGGAAATAGAGAGCAGCCTTCTCGGCCTTGTAGCGGCGTCTGATGAACTCGAGTCCCTTTACTATCTGGCTCTCCATCAAGCCGTAGCGTGTCGTGATTGTCCTCGCCGTATTCTCCTCGTAGGCGGAGGAACGTGTGAACGAGCTCTCGCTCCGTCTCTGGTAGACGGCAACGCTTCCCG
>CAZKIT010000092.1:0-7092 GCA_964552905.1 uncultured Spirochaetaceae bacterium | reverse complement strand
TCGAGGCCTTCAACTACATCAGAAGCAAGAACTTCAACATCACGATACATGCAGGTGAGGCATTCGGCCTCGAGTCTATCTGGCAGGCCATCCAGCTCTGCCACGCGGACAGAATCGGACACGGCACGAGACTTGTCGAGGACATGACCATCGAGAACGGAGAGATACTCAAGATGGGAAGCCTCGCAAACTACGTCGAAGACAAGCGTATCCCGCTCGAGATGTGTCTCTCGTCAAACGTCGGAACGGGCGCTGTCGCATCCTACGAGGAACACCCCTTCCCCATCTTCTACCGCAATCACTTCAGAGTTTTCCTCTGCTCCGACAACCGTCTCATGAGCGACACGAACCTTACTAAGGAAATGAGAATAGCCGTCGAGAAGTACGGCATGGACCTCAAGGACCTCGAGAAGATAACAATAAATGCGATGAAGAGCGCATTCATCCATCACAACGAGAAACTCGATCTGATTTACAACGTGATCAAGAAACAGTATGCGGATATCCGGTACGAATACGGACTCTGACAGCGGCTCTCCTCGAAAAGGAGAGTTTTCATTTCACCCAGTCAGCCCTGAGAAGCCTCAGTTTCATCAACATTTCCTTCTTCTTCTCGCTTCTGGCGAAGAAGAATACATCTGCGGCCTCCCAGACTGCGAAGCCCCCGATGATGTTGACGGTATCGGCGATAAGCCTGTTCTGAAAGCCTTCGAGGAAATAGGAAAGCGTAAGGACGGCAACGCCGAAGAGAAGGAACGAGATTATCTTCGTTGTGATTGTTCTGTACTCCCTGAGGTCCTTCTTGATGGCAAGGGAAAGATAGTTGACGTAGACCTTCCTCACCCTTTCTATGTCGCACGGCTGGGGCAGGACAACCCGCAGTTCGTCATTGGATGACGAGCTGATGTCGTAAAGGTAATCAATGATGTCACTTGAAGGCAGATCGGAGTTCACAGAGGAGAAAAGCTCGTCTGATGTGACTGTGACGTCAAGTTTTCCGTCCCTGTACTGCAGGACATCTCTGATGGGCTTTGCCTTTCTTATCTCCCTGACCGCATCACGGAACTTCATAGGATACCCCACCTCTTCAGGGGATTCATCCTCATTCGTATAAGGCCGTAGAGTACTGCGAAGAGAAGACCGTAGAGATGCACGAGGTGCGCTGTTCCGTCAGACATGAACTGACCGACAAAGTCAATTATGAAGTAGATTACGACAAGCACCGGTGCGCTGATCGGGATTATGCCGAAAAGGAGAAGATGGGCCGACGGAAAAAGCAGCGCAAACATATAGAGAAGAGCATAGACGGCACCCGATGCGCCGAGTATGACAACGGAGTAGTTTCCGGTGAATCTGTATGTCAGGTATGCCGCAAGTCCCGAGAGCGTTCCCGTAAGAAGATAGAAAAGCATGAATTCCCTGCTTCCTATCTCATGCTCTATGACAGGAGCGAATACAAAGAGAGCGAACATGTTCGAGAAGAGATGCCAGAAGGAGGCATGAGAGAACATGTAGGTGAATATCTGCCAGTAGAAGTGCCGGTACCGGACGAATGCCGGGACAAGGGAGACGTAGTAAACAAGGTCCTCGAAGACGGTGGAGGCAAGGTACACTACGATGTTGACGGCTACAAGGAGAATCCAGGTATTAGCATTGACATATTTGAACTGACGGTTGATTATCGAATTTCTCACATTCAGCAGTATAGCAGAAAAAGAACTCTTTTCTATTCAACAAAGGCCAAAAAGATAGTTTAATTGTCCTGAGGTGATAAAATGGCCAACAGCAGACGCGACAAAGCAGATTCATATACACTCAGGGCAAGAAGAGAGGGATACCCCGCACGCAGTGTCTACAAGCTCGAGGAGATCAATGCCTCCCACCATCTCATAAAGCCGGGCGACAGCGTGCTTGATGTGGGTGCGGCTCCGGGCTCCTGGACTCTCTTCACTCACCGCGAGCTGTTGAAGGGCAGCGGGAGGATAGTCTCGATTGACCTCAACCCCCTCAACCTCAATCCTGTTCCCCCCACTGTGACGGCAATAGTCGGCGACGCATTCAGCAAGGAAAACAGACAGAAACTCATCGAGCTCGGTCCCTACGATACGATAATCTCCGACGCGGCTCCGATGACGACAGGGAACAGAACAGTCGACACAACACGCTCGGAATGGCTTGCAGAGCAGGTCGTGCTCCTTGCCGGAGAACAGCTCAAGGAACACGGCAACCTCGTCATAAAGATTTTCCAGGGCGGCGGTCAGGTCGAGATACTGAAGATGATGCGTGAGATGTTCCAGAAGGCAAAACCCTTCAAACCAAAGGCATGCAGGGACGATTCCTTCGAAATCTACCTTGTAGGACTCGACAGGAAATAGACAATCTTCTGAATCACACAAAATCAACAGATTTGAAAATTCACCCCCAAAAACAGAACATGCTGTCTGCTGACTCCGACTGACTGAATACTCATGACGTGGATGATTATGGAGCCGAGCGGAATCGAACCGCCGTCTATGCCATGCGAAGGCATCGTTGTACCATTGAACCACGGCCCCTCAGATACTGTGATTCTATTGCGTTATCTGCATTTTGAAAAGAAGGACAAAAGAAAATGTGCACCGGAAGATATACTCCGATGCACATGTATTATCTGAGTCTGAATCAGTTGAATGCCTTTGCGAGGGCAGATGTGAACTCCGCCGGGTTCTTCGGCATGATGCCTTCCTGGATGAGGGCCTGTCCCAGAAGCACGAGGGAGAGGTTCTTCACTTCTTCGTCGTCCTGGGATGTCTCGATTCTCTTCACAAGACCTGATGACGGATTGATTTCGAGAATCGGCTTTACGTCCTCTACAGGGCCGCCCATCTGCTTCATGAGTCTCTGCATCTCGAGAGACGGGTCGTTCTCATCGATTATGACCGATGACGGAGCGTCTCCGAGGCGTGAAGATACAATGACCTTCTTGACTCTGTCGCCTAGAGCTGTGGTTACCTTGTCGGCAATCGGGCTCTTCTTTTCGTTCTCTGCTTTCTCCTCATCCGTCGAGATTTCGTCGAGGGCATCGGAGCGGTTGATGGCCTTGAGAGGTGTCTTGTCGTACTCGGGTACAGTGCTGATTACGAGTTCGTCGATATCCTCATCGAGGATGAGAACCTCATAACCCTTCTTCTTGAATGCCTGGACAATCGGGGAAGCCTTGAGAATCTGTTCACTGCCGCCGGCAATGTAGTAGATGGCCTTCTGGCCTTCCTTCATTCTCTCCTTGTATTCCTTGAGAGATACCCATCCGTCCTTCTCGGAGGAGTGGTATCTGACGACGTCGAGGAGAGCGTCCCTGTTTGCATAGTCCTGATAGAGACCTTCCTTGAGAGGTCTGTTGTACTGTGTGATGAACTTGTCGTAGAGCTCGGGGTTGTTCTCGCTTATCTTCTTGAACTCCGAGAGGAGCTTCTTGACCGATCCGTTACGGATGGCAGCCATGATCTTGTTCTCCTGGAGTATCTCTCTCGATACGTTGAGAGGAAGATCCTCACTGTCGATTATACCTCTCACGAATCTGAGGTAAGGAGGAAGGAGCGTCTTGTCGTCATCTGTGATGTAGACACGCTTTACGTAGAGCTTCACACCCGGCTTGTAGTCGGCATAGTTCATATCGAACGGAGCCTTTGCAGGAATGAAGAAGAGTGTGGTGTACTCGGTCGTTCCCTCAGCCTTCGTATGGAGGTAGAAGAGCGGCTCCTCATAATCGTTGTAGTTGTTCTTGTAGAACTCCTTGTAGTCTTCGTCCTTGAGTTCGCTCTTGTTTCTTCTCCAGAGAGCGGAGCACGAGTTGATCTGCTCGTTCTTATGCTCGACTGTCTTCTTGCTTTCGCCGTTCTCGTCCTTCTCGCTCTCGTAGTGAGTCTGGTCATACTCGAGATAGATAGGATAGGCGACATGGTCGGAGTACTTCTTGATGAGGTTCTCGAGAGTCCATCTCGTTGCATATGTGGAATCCTCATCGTTGAGGTAGATCTTGACTGTCGTACCCTGCTCTGCCCTCTCGGCGGGTTCGATTGAATAGCTTGTCTCGCCGTTCGAAGACCAGAGCCATGCGCCCTCCTCGCCTGCCTTTCTCGATGTCACCTCGATCTTCTTTGCAACCATGAAGGCCGAATAGAAGCCGACACCGAACTGGCCGATGAGGTTGGAGTTCTTCTTCGCGTCGTCGCCGAGGGAAGAGAGGAACTTCTTCGTGCCGCTTGATGCGATTGTTCCGAGGTTCTCGTTGAGATCCTCCTCGTTCATTCCGATACCGTTATCGCTGATGGTGAGGGTTCTCTCGCCCTCCTCCGTGAACGAGACCTGGATTCTCGGGTCGAACGAATAGCCCTTGAGGGGACCGTCGGTGAGCGACAGGTACTTGAGCTTATCTATGGCATCTGATGCGTTTGATATTATTTCACGGACAAATATTTCCTTGTTCGAATAAAGGGAATGGATAAGTAAATGCAGAAGGTCCGCGACTTCCGTCTTAAACTTCTTGTTTGACATTATGTCCTCCAGTCACATCAGAAGATAATAAAGGAAATGCGGAGAGGCAAGAAATCTGTTCTCTTTTCCAAAACCGTGTTTGTGCTATAATGGCCCCATGGACTTCTCACGACCCGACAATGCAAGAAAGATTAACAGACTCAAGGTTCTCAACGCCCTCAGGAAGAAAGACCTCTCAAGAGCGGAACTCTCAAGGGAGATTGTTCTCAACAAGGTCTCGATAAGCGAGATAACCGACACACTCATAAAGGAGGGGCTCGTCGAAAGCGGCGTAAAGGACATGAACACGCAGGGACGTCCGTCCACCAAACTCTCGATAGCAAAGAAGAACGGCAGGGTCTTCTCATTCGTCTTTTCGTCATCAACCGTAACAGCGTCGGCCTCCAATCTCGTGGGGCAGGTACTGAGATTCGAACGTTTTCCGAAAGACGATGCAATGATCAGCCAGATAGCCGCATTCATAAACAAGATGACCCTGGATGACCCGAAAGTCTACGGAGTCACGATTGTCGGGGCGGGTAAGGACGAGGTTCCCTCTTCTGCATTTCCATGGCCGGTGACATACACATCAGCCGCCGTTGCACAGGCGAGGGCCGAACTTGAAGCGGAAAGAAAGGAGAAGACACTGTTTCTGTCCTGGGGAGACACAATCGAAGGAGTCTACTATGAAAGATTCCTGCACTACATACCCACCCTCGGCCATATGAAGGTGACGAACGGCGTGATGTGCTCCTGCGGTGCGAACGGATGTCTCGAGGCGGTTGCATCTGGTATCGTTCTGAAAAGAATGACCGGAATCACGCAGTACAGACATCTGACAAGCGAGGAGAAGGGACTTCTCGCCATCGACGACGTATCGAAGAACATCGCCTTCGCGCTCAGCGAGGCGGTACAGGCACTCGGAGCCGGGGATGTCGTGATTACGGGAGAGCTCAGCAGCATGCCCGATGACCTGTGTGCATCCATCAGCGACAGACTGAAAATGACACTCCCGCCTGAAAGAGGGAGCGTCGGAGTACACAGGTCGAAGCGCGGAGACAAATCCACACTCGAGGGTGCGGGAATCATCGCACTCGATGAATTCTTCTATCACTCTGATCTTCTGAATGCTCTGGACGAAATCCAGGCTAATCCCTCATCTCGGCTGTAAGAATGAAGAATACCGGAAGGATAAGAAGGAAGGCCAGATAATAAACCGACCATCCTGAAATGACGAACGCTATCACGACAGAGGCTATAGTGGCGCCGAGAGTTGCAATGACGGAAACAACCGTGTTGAGAGGTCCCCTGTTGAGGCTTCTGACGACAGCGGCGATGACATAGCAGACTATGAGGATGACGACTATGGCGACTATCTGGACGATAAGGCTCTTCTTTTCGTTTTCCTCTTCGCTTTCCTTTGCATTCGACGAAACGAACTCCATCGTCGCTGCAGAGGCAGAGGTATCTTTCTTGGTCGGATTGAAGCCGTCGGTTCCGGTTTCCTTCGCGTATATCTCCTTGGCCTTGTCGAGAGTGCTCTTTCCGAGATACTCCTCGATTGTCTCCTCGTCGTATTCTCCGTTCACGAGGGCATCCTTGATGCCTTCGTAGCCCAGTTCCTCCAGTATGCCTCTCAGTTCATCCTTGAGTGCGGTCTTCTCTTCAAGAACGGACCTGAAATCGGAAGTCAGTTTCTTCTCCTCTCCGCCGAATGCTTCAATGATCAGCCCCTCGGGATATGTTTCATCTAGAACCGCGTTGGCAACCGCCTCGAGACCTTCATCCATACGGAGAGTCTCTATCTCCTTCTTGAGCTCCTCGACTCTCTTCTCGTATTCCTTGTAAACATCGTCTCCGAGATATCCCTGCACGTCAACGGCAGTATATGTACCGCTGTAAACTTCCCTGATGACTTCATCAAGGCCGTCGTTATCATACAGTTTCTTGATATTCTCTTCGGTAGTCTTGTCATAGGTACCACCGAGTTCCACTATGTTGCGCTCTGTCCTGTCGAACGAGAATCTCGTCGTACCGCACGACACGGCGAAGAAACATGCTAATATAATTAAAGGAATATATTTCCTCATCTGACCACCCTTCCAAGTCTTCTTGACACCCATGCATTATAACAGAAAACATGCATGAGATTGCAAGAACTTACGTCACTGTCTCTCAGCGCGACAAAAAATACCGCGGGAAATCATTCCAGCGGCAACCTCCTTGTCCCCTTTGAGGGAGTTGCTCTTTCGGGCAACGGATTGATTGTTTCACACTTTTCCCATATACGCAAGAAAAATCGAAAAATTAAAAATCCGTTCAATTTCCCCTTCTCCCTTTGCTGTCAGAAACGTCATGACAGACAGAAGCACATCCTTTCTGCTGTATTTCTGTTACATGGAGGTCTTGCAAATTCTGACTTTATTATTGAACTTCACTTTGTTCGCCATTATACTGAATTTGTTATGAAACTCCCTTATGGGATGAAATATATCTTTGGAGGATATACAATGAAAAAAGTATTAACAGTACTTCTTGTTCTCTGCCTCTCCCTCTCACTCTTCGCACAGGGTGCTCAGG
>CAZKIT010000091.1:0-7185 GCA_964552905.1 uncultured Spirochaetaceae bacterium | reverse complement strand
TTTTTGTGCAAAATTCGTGAGATAATCGTCTTATTCGCTCCAATTTCTTCACAAAATTGCTGGGTATTTCGGACTTTTTTAGTTTTTTTGAGAAAAAAAATCACTTCACCAATTCTCTCATTATTAGAAGTTTCCATATTATTTTGTATTTTTTTTGAAATTTTTTATTAAAAAAACTTTGTCAATTGAAAATTTTAGTATAATTTTGCAATTGTAAAATTAAACACACAATCTGTATTTATAGATTACGCAAAAATAATCTACAAAGTTACAAAAAAAAGAGAAATAAAATAAAAATGAATTACAAAGTAAATCTAAATATTAACGAAAACACGCCGATAGGAAACATACCTTCAAACAAAAACGGCATTTGGTGGGGTTGGGAAAAAGATTTACAAAGAAAAAGTGCAGAATTATACGCAAGCAGAAAAAGAAAAAATCAATAAAAGAGATGAAAGAAAAAATAAAAATAGACAGAACACAGGGCTTTGAAAAAGGTAGGGAGTATCTAATAAAAATAGACCCTGACCTTTGGAAAGAAGTTAGGAAAGAAATTATAGAAGGAATAACGAAAAAAGAGACGAAAAACAAAAGAGGTACTTTTAAGAATTTCTTACACGGGTCTATTAAGGACCCCTCTCTAAAAAAAATAGAATATATAGAGAGTATATTGCAAAAATACAATATAAAACCTGAATTATTTTGGGGTAAATTAGATAAGGAGGACGAGTAATGAATGCAAAAGATTTCAAAAGGTTGATAATCTATATCAGAGAGTTATTAGAGACAAAACTAACTCCCCAGAATGCAGACGCAGAGCAAATATTAAATATTTGCCACGATAGTGCAGAGGCAGAACGGGCAACAGAGTTTGCAATAACTATTGCGTTGCACGACTTAAAAAGTAAATACAGAAACAGACTTTATAGGTAAAGATTCGCCAAATATCCTATTCTACCATAGGTACTTGCAGAAAATGTGTTGTACTTTGAAAATAGAAGTAATTCGGAGCGATACCGGCAACACAGCAAACAACAAACATAAATAATATAAGGAGATGAAAGTAACATTGAAAAGAATGACCCTTACAAATTTTAAGGGTGAGAGAAAAAGAGAGATTAATTTCTCACGAGAAACGAATATTTTTGGTGCAAACGGCACTGGCAAGAGCAGAATAATGAATGCTTTTTTATGGGGCTTATTTGGCAAAGACCAAAGAGATAGGAGTAATTATGAAGTCCGCACAAGATTAGCGGACGGCTCTTTACTCTACAAAGAGGAATGCAGTGTTGAAATAGAGTTATCTTTGGACGAAAGAACATACGTCCTAAAGAGAAAACTTACGGACGAGTGGATATGTCCGAGAAACGAAGCACAAGAAGTATATAAGGGGGATAAAACAGAGTGTTGGATAGACGGCACTCCAAAAACCCCTACAGAGTACCAAAACTTCGTAGAGGAATATTTGAAATTGTCTATCTTTAAGATTTTGTCTCAACCTTTGTATTTCTCTACATTAGATTGGAGAGAGTTGAGAGAGATTCTCTTTATGTCGGTTACAGAGACAACCGACAAAGAGTTAGCAGAGGGAGACGAGGACTTTATGATACTTATAGAAAAGTTAAACGGAAGTACTATTGCGACGTATCGCAGTGGGCTACAGTCTGCTATAAAAACAAAAGAAAAGAAAATAAAAGAGAATGATACTTGCATTAAGCAAGTATTAAAGATGATGCCCGAAAGTAAAGATTGGGCAGAGATAGAGAAAAAGATTAAATCGTTAGACGTTCAGATAAATGATTTGAACGAACAAATAACGAATAAGAACGAAAGAGTAAATACTCTAAATAAACCTTACGAGGATACTCTTATAGAGATTGCGAATAAGGAAACTCAATGCAGAATAGCATTAGAGACTGCACAAGCAAAAGAGAATGCTATCTATAAAAAAGAGGACTACCAAACAAAAATAGATGAGGTAGTTAAAAATATAACACTCATTAACGATAGAATAAAATACAAAGAGAATAATATAAAGTATAACAACGAGGAAATTAGCAAGATAGACAAGGGAAGAAACATACTTCGCACGGAGTTTCAAAAAAAACAAGCCGAGGTATTCAACGGCAGTAACCTTTGCCCTACTTGTAACAGACCTTTGGAGAGTGAGCAAGACTTTGAGAACGCAAAGACTAAAACTCTAAAAGAGATAAACGCTAACAATGTTTCTTTAAAAGAAAAGAGAAACAAACTCATAGCAAATAATGAGCAAGAAAACAAAGACAAAGAGACTTTATTAACAGACCTAACAAAACTACAAGAGAAACAAAAAGAATTAGTAGATTTGTTAGACAGACAAAGCAAACAAACTCCACGAGTACTCTCTTACGATGATGTACCAGAGTGTAAAATATTACAAGTAGAGATAGCAAAATTAAAAATTGAAAACTCTACAAGAATTAAAGTTGATGATAGCGAAGTAATAAATCAACTAAAACAAGAAGTAGCAGACAAGGCTACTGAAAGAGATAATTGTTTGTTGTCCCTAAAAGACAGAGAGACAATAGCAACATTCAACGCAGAAATTAAGGCGTTAGAGCAAGAGAATAAAAACATAATAGCCGAGAAAGCACAATTAGAGCGAATAGATGATGTAGCAATTAGATTTATGGAAAAGAAAATAAATAATTGTGAAGAGAAAATAAATTCGCAATTTAGTCTTGTAAAGTTTCAACTTTACAAACATTTTAAGAATGGTAATGTAGATGAGTGTTGTACCCCTACTATAAACGGAGTGCCGTTCAATTCTGTAAATACTGCAATGCAGATAAACGGCGGTTTAGATGTTATAAACGCACTATCTAAGTTTTGGGATATGTCTGTCCCTATCTTTATAGACAATAGAGAGAGTGTAAATAATCTAATACCTACAACGGCACAAATAATCAATTTGATGGTTACAGAAGATAAAGAATTAGTAATAAAATAAAGTGTTAAACAAAAAAATAAGTAAAGAAATGGCAAACGAAGTAGTTAAAAAAGCAACTGGACTTTCATTAGAAAATAATGAATGGAAATGTTCTTACGAGACCGAGGGGGGAGATGTTGTAACCCTTACAGAAACAAGTGTTAGAACATTTTTTAATGCAAAAAATATTGATTCAGTAGAGATAAAAAAGTTTATTGCCTTATGTAACTTTAATAGGCTAAACCCTTATCTAAATGAATGTTATTTAATACCTTTTGGGCAGACAACTCAAATAGTAGTCTCAAGAGGGGGCTACTTAAAAAGGGCTGAGAGTAGTCCTAATTTTAATGGAATGGAGAGCGGATTAATTCTATTAAGAGACGACAAAGTAATAGAGGAAGTCGGAACATTTCACCTGGAAACTGATACCCTTTTAGGAGGGTGGGCAAAGGTATATCATAAGGGGCATAGTTACCCGATGACCGTTAGAGTTGCCTTTAAGGATTATAACAAATCCAATAATAAATTATGGAAGGAATTACCTGAACAGATGATTAATAAGGTAGCAGAAAGCCAGGCATTAAGAAAAGCCTTTCCTTCTCAGTTAAATGGTCTCTATACAAAAGAGGAAATAGAGAGTACCGACTTTGAGGAAGTAGAAAAAGAGCAGAAACAAAACTCAAAGGTTATTAAAATGCCGACAGAGGACCCAGTAGTAGAGAAAGAACAGACTACTGAAACAACTACTCCAAAAGTTGAGGTTAAAAAGCCTGCAAAGGCAGACGAATTAGCATTTGAAGAATAGAAAATATTTGTTTCCATATAATTAAATAAGTTTGTAATGAAAGCCGAGAGAGAAAATAAAATGGTGCTTAAAATTTTGGGGTCGTCCTCCAAAGGCAATTGTTATGTTCTGACAAACGGCAAGCACTGTTTGGTTATTGAAAGCGGTGTAAAGTTTAGAGAGGTTGAAAGAGCAATAGACTATAAAATATCTACTTTGGACGGCGTGATTGTGTCTCATAATCATAAAGACCACTCAAAGTATGCAAAAGAGTTTATTGAGAACATAAAGCCTGTCTATTGCTCTCACGGAACGGCAGTGTCTTTGGGTATTAATACTTATAGACAATGTATACAAATGCAGAGTGGAACGTTGTACAAGATTGGCAACGAAGAAACTGCAGAGTTTAGCGTTATGCCGTTTGATATAGAACACGATGCACCAGAGCCTTTCGGCTTTCTTATTTATCATAAAGATTGTGGAAACGTCTTATTCTTAACAGATACCTATTATTCTCAATACACTTTTGCAGATGTAGAGAATATTATAGTAGAATGTAACCACGATAAAGAGTTATTAAAAGCGTCTCATCTTGGTATGAACCTACAAGAGAGGATAGCACACACGCATTTGTCTTTGGCAACTTGTAAAGAGTTGCTACAAGCAAACGACTTAACAAACGTAAGAAATATTGTGCTAATACATTTATCTATACTTAATTCGGATAGTGAGTTATTCAAAACAGAGATAGAGAAAAGCACGAACAAAAAAGTTACTATTGCCGATAAAGGCGTTGAGATAGATTTTAGTAGAGGTATTAGTGAATAATTCTCTACTACTGAAAGGACTTTAAGCAGTCCGTATCGTTCTTTGAATACAAAATATAAAGTGGTTAAGATATATACTAACTGAATACAGTTAGGGTAAAGGTCTTAAAATACTTTTCTGTAAAGTAGAAATAATAATTGAAATTAAAATTTCAAACTGAATAAAAGGGTTTTTCGTAGAAAAGAATGCAGTTTCTTAACTACTTTGGCTATATAGTTACCGAGAAATATTAGGCGGGCTGAACGCAGTCGGCGAAATGTTCTTAAAATAAAATTATTCATATAATTGAAAGAAAAGTGAATACTTTTCGTCATACGATTTAGGTTTATAGCGGTTTCTTGGTAACTTTTTATTGAATGGTCAGCCTATAACAAAATAGCCGTTGAAACTTTGAAACATAAAAATGTTACTTATTTTCTAAACATTTTGTTTGTTGATTTAATCGTTTCAGTAGTTTATTCGGAGCAATACCGACAACGGCACTAATAAAATAAAAATAGAGAATAAAATGGCAAGAACAGAAAAAGACAACTTCGTATTCTACCACCAGTGGTTTGAATGGTTGGACGAACTGAACGGACGGCAGATAAAACTTATACTCAATGCAATTAAGGAGTATAGGTTAAACGGAGTAGAGGTAAACGAAATAGACTTTGGGAGAGACAAAGTAGCGAAACAGATGGCTATTGTTATTGTTAGTTGTATTAATTCTGCTGAAAAGAAGTATGAGCAAGTATCAGAAATAAGAGCAGAAAATCGCAGAAAAAAACAAAACGAACAAAACGAAACAAAAATAACAAACGATAACAAAAAAAACAAAAGCGAACAAAAAAAACAAAACGAAACAAAAATAACAAACGATAACAAAACCGATATAGAAAAGAATAGAATAGAAAAGAATAGAATAGATAATATAAATATAAATATAGGCGAAAATGAAAATTTTTGCGAGAGCGAAGAAAATGTTTTCGTTGAGCCGATAGACGAAAAAAAAGAAACGTATTCTTTTAAGTTTACATACCCACC
Organism: uncultured Spirochaetaceae bacterium; assembly: GCA_964552905.1. GTDB lineage: Bacteria > Spirochaetota > Spirochaetia > Sphaerochaetales > Sphaerochaetaceae > Ornithospirochaeta. Next base: position 1,579 of record CAZKIT010000091.1, on the reverse strand, counting down.
GCATAAAAACGAAAAGAATTATGAGGGAGAAGAGCGGACGGAGATTGATTACAAGAACACTGGGGAGCGATTTGATAAAATTTTGGACGGCATAGCAAATAGTGAAGAGTGGCAAAATGATTGGTTAGCCCCCCACGAAATACCAAAGGGAAACAAACTTCAAAAAATAATAGAGGATTTTAGGCTGAATAATCGCACAGCCAACGAATACGCAACAAAGAATTTTGGAGACACTTCTTTTAGAATGGCATTAAAGAAACATTTACAGAGTACTATTCTAAAAAAGATTGATAAGGAAACAGAGAATAAGAGTATAGAAACAAAAGACACTCCACTACAAAGGACGATTCAAAGAATGAAGGAGGCTAATGTAATATGACAAACAAAGAAGTAGCGATTTCGGCAAATGTACAAGTTGCAAATATGCAACGTGCAGTCCAAATAAAAAAAGCAATGATTAGAAACACAGACGCTATTAATTTGCAAAAATTTTTGGAAGCACAAATAGATTTAGGTTTTACCTGGCGAGGTATATCTAATAAAACAGAAGAAGAGATAAAGGCAATAGCAGTAACTATTGGAAGTATCTTAAAGGAAAGATACCCTTATTTAACCATAGATTATATCGCAAATTGTTGGAGACAGTATAATTATGGTAGAGACTTCAATAATACTGTATGCCCAGATGCTTTACTTATGTGTTTAGAAAAAGCAGACGCAGGACGAGAGCAATTTAGGAATAAAGACTTTGTAGAGAATACAAAAGTAATTCAAATAAAGCCTATTACTGAAATGACCAAAGAGGAAAAATTGAAAATTATCTATAATGGTTTTAAGCACTGGAAAGAATATGGGTGCGTTGATGATATAAGAAGTGAAATATGGAAGTGTTTGGTAACATTCGCACCAAATATGAGATACCAAACAACAACAGAGCAACGCAGAAAATATTTGAGTAAGGCGAGAAAAGAAACAAACGAATATTTTTATAGTGTTACGCCTTATAGATACGGAAACATAAGAGAACTTAGTAAAGATATAAACTTGTTAAGAACGAATAAATATAAGAATTTTATCGTGGCAAGATTTAGAGAGTTTTGGCTAAGAGACTTTTACGCAAAGTCAAAGTGGAATAAAGAGTATAACGATAATCAAAAACAATAATAGAGATGAATTACATAATATTAGATATAATAGCAATATGTTTGCTATTCGCAGTAGGAATAATAGTAAAAAAACAAAATAAAGAGGAGAAATAAAAAATGAGAACACAGATTTCAAAAGATTATTTGAAAGGTAAGTTAGATACGATATTTAACTTTGGAGACAGCGAAACAAATTTGAACGTAAGAAGTCTATTTAGCGATACTATATCGTTTGAATATTGGATTTGCAAAAGTAGAGATGTAAGTTTTTGGGGAATAAAAAAAATGTTAGACGAATTAAATGCGATGTGCGGTGAGGACTTTGCCGACTTTGGTTTAAGTGTAGGTAGCGATGAATACTTATTCATAAGTTTTCTGTTACCGTCTAATAAATTCACTGACCAGTCTTTTAATGAAATGGTCGCAGAGAATAA